>CAMDTN010000016.1 GCA_945907755.1 Singulisphaera sp. GP187
CTGAATTCAAAGGTAAGTCGCAGGTGGCACTGCCAGAGATGCCTGAGTTTGATCCTTGCGCTGGCTTCCGCATGGTGCTGGATTTGCGCGCCGCGGCTGACAATGGCGAAGGCGTGATCGCTCGTTTTGGCACCAGTTTCGTTTTCGCGCGCGACGGGAATGGCGCGTTGTCGTTGCAACTGGAAGTCGAAGGCCGTGAAGCGGTGCTGAAGCTGGCTACTGCTCCGGGCGTGGTGCCTGCTGATCGCTGGGCACGGGTGGAAGCCGGGTTTGACAGCAACGCCGCCTGGATCTGTGTGCACGGCGTGACCGAAGCGCAGAGTGCGGTGGCGCCCGCCGGTGATGCCCGCACGCAGTGGCATCTGCTGTATCCACAGGGCGCCGGCGAAGCGCACTTGGTGCTTGGTGGCGGTGGTTTCGGTGGGCTGATGGACGAAGTTCAATATGTAACCACCGAAGAAGAGCGCGTCATCGAGTTGGAGCGCGGCGTCACTTTCGGTTTCGAGCAAGCGCTCTTGGTGCAGTACCTCGCGGATGGCCGCTTAGACCCACGCTTCCATCAGGGCATCGTGCAAATTCCCATCCGCACAGTGGAAGGCGGAGACGCCAGCATTTGTGTGGACTTGGCAGGAGTCACCCGATGAAGTCCAAAGCATTGCGGGCATCTGAGCGCGGTGTGGCACTGATTCTTGTGCTGACCGCGTTGCTGGGGTTACTGGTTCTGGCCGTGCCATTCTTGGACATTGCACGCCACGAAGAGGCTGCGAGTGTTGCGCCGTTGGCGCGCGCCGAAGCCCGCGCTCGGGCCGAAGCCACGCTGCGCTACGGCGAGTATGTGCTGGAAGCGGGGCATGCAGGCGAAGAAGCGCTGCGCGACCAAGGTGCAGCCTCGCTGGGTGGGCGCGCCTACGACACACCGACCACGGATACGCCCGAAGAAGCATCTGTGCCAGTGGATTTGGTTGACGCGAAAGGGCAGGTGGCACGCGACCGTGATGGCACCGCCCTGTTCCATCACCGCGATTCGCGTGGGGCCACAGTGGACTTGCGCGTGCGTGACGAGCAAGCCTGGCCGAATATTTTTTCGGCGACACCCTTCATGCTGTCGGCCACCCTTGGGCGCACGCTGTTGGCCAAAGACATGACTGAAACCGACGCAGAAATGCGCGTCGAAGACGGCAGCTTCCTTGCGGCCAATGGCGGCTATGTCAACTGCGAAGGGGAAGTGATCGGCTACACCAAGCGCACGGGCAACATGCTGACAGGGCTGTCGCGCGGGCTAGGAGGCGGGCGTCGCGCCGGCAACCACAGTTCTGATGTCGTCGTCTTCGACGATCGTTGTCGCGAGATCGCCATGCTTCCGTTCATGAGCCCGCGAGCCGCGGGTGGCTATCGCGAGCCCATGAGCATCTCGTATGTCAAAGAGATCGCGCTACTGGGGCGCGATGCGCTGACAGATTTGGAAACCGACAAGCTGTCCGACGCGTTCTCGCTGCTGGGGAGGCGCCCGCAGAGTGGTGCCTTCGGTGAAAAGGTGAGCGTGATGCAGCCGGTGGACCCGGCTACAGCAGGCAGCAACGGTTTCCCACTGCAAGTCGCATCGGTGAGTGGATTCAACATGGGCACGCTCGTGCGCCTCAGCGACGGCGTGCAGGTGGAGTATGGCTTTGTCATTTCGGTGCGCGGTGGTGGCAATGGTTTTGGCAGCGTCACTTTGGCGGAAGCGCCGCGTGGCACTTACGAGCAAGGCCGCGCCACACTGCAAGCGTTGTTGCGCCATCCTGTCAATATCAACGCCGCGCCCACTGAGGTGTTGACGCGATTGATTGACGGGATTCAGATCTCCTACTTTGGCAGGCCGCGCGGCAGTAGCGGGCGCGTCACGGAAGAAGCCACGGCGATTGTGGTGGATGGCATCGAAGGGGCCCGGCCCATCCGCGACTTGAAGCACTTGCGCGAATTGCTCGACGGCTGGGTGGAGTCGTACCCCTTCATCCTCACGCCGATCATGGCCGAGGCCGTTTTCCGCAACGCGGTGGATGCGAACGACACAATGCTGTGGAGCAGCACGCAGCCATTTTGTTTCGAATCGCACGACTATTACACATTGGATGTGGCCTCGGTGGTGAACGACGGCGCTGGCCGCGAATTGGCGCGCACCGAGATTCGCGAACGCGTGCATGTGGCCCCGCGCGGGTTACTCAGCCATGCGCTGGATTCGCAGGCAGATTTCGAGCAACACGCGGTGCGCGCGCGCTCTGCGCGCTATGTCGTCACTTTCCCGTACCCAGTGGAACGCTGGGTGAGCCCCACCGAGCAACCAGTCAGTCGCTTGCTGCGCATGTTGTGGAATTTCGGCGACGGCCTGCCCATGTCGCAGCAGAATCGCGAACGCCCTGAAGGCGGGGATGCGGATTTCTCAGAGGGCGTGTTCCCCTCAACCGATGCAGAAGCGGGCTTTGTGAAGCTGGCTCCGGGCCGCATGATGAGTTCGGGCTACAACAAACATTTTGATGGCCCGGCATTCCACTTGGACGAGCCCGGTGTGACTCTGAATCGTATCGATGCTGACGGCTGGCGCTTGAATCGCGGGCCCTTCGAAATGGACCCGCGCGACCCCACTGGTGGCTATGGCGGCGGCATGCAAAGCACTGCGGTGGGGCAGGGCCGCGGCGGTGGCGGCGGCGGTGGCCGCAACGCGCAGACCGTGACGGTGCAAGTCTCCAGCAGCGGCAGCCTGCCACAGGGCGGCCGCGGCGGTGGGCAGCAAGGCAACGCCACTCAAGGCTCGCTGATGGGTCGCAACACCATCAACCCAGCGCGCTTCGACCTCTGGTATCAGTTCGGCAGCAGTGCAGGCGGGCGCCATGTGCTTTTTGATCTGGTGGGCACAGACCCCAACGAAGCCCGCGTGCAATTAGTGCGCGAGAGCGATGGCTCGCTGGTTGCGCGCGTGCAGGACCGCACGCTCGACGACCCCTCCGATTCGCTCACTGAAGTGATGGAGGTGAAGTGGTTGCCTCAAGACGCAGGCTGGTGGAAGCCGCGCACTTGGTACCACTTAGGCCTCGCTTACCGCGGCAGCAAGCCCGACGATGTGATGGTTTTCGCCGACGGCTACCGCCACGGAAAACCGAAATACAAATCGCGTCTTGCCGGCGGCTTCTCGGCCTCGGATGCATTCTTCTCGGTGGACGATGCTGAAGGCTGGCCTAATCGAGGCGTCGCGATGGTGGGCAGCGAAGTGGTGGACTTCGATCGCAGCGGTGAGAACTTCACCATTACCACGCTCGCGGGCCAAACTTGGGGTCGCGGGCAGCGCGGCACCAAAGCGTTGGACCATGCGGCGGGCGAGCCCGTCACGCTGTTCGGTTACAGCACCTTGCCGGTGACCGCGGATGGCCGCAACGGCTTGGCCATTCCTCGCGGTGGCGGCGCACTGCGCTGCAACATCGGGCCGCCGCGCGTGGCAACTTTCCAAGCGAATGCCACAGTGAACATCGTGATTCAGGGGCCAGGTGGTTTGCCGCTCAACATTCCCATGCAAGTGCACGACCCCGCAGCACCAGCGGGCAACATGCTCAGTTTGATGGCGGAATCTGGTGGCGCCGGAGATTTTTCGAGCTTCCCCGAAACCGGTGGCTATGTGCTGATCGTCTCGCAAGATGTGCCTGTGACCGGCGCACCAGCGGGCGGTTTGGAAATCGCGCGTTACCAGAGCCGCGTAGGCAACCAGTTGATCGGTTTGCAATCTGCAGGCGGCGCGGTGAATCCAGCGCTCGCCGGGCTGCCCGCGCAAGCGAGCCCCACCGCGCCCGGTTTTTCCGTGGTGCGCAAAATCCATCCCGTCAGCCTCGCCGGCACAGGGCCGGTCCAGAGTTACTCGACGCTCTCGTGCGTGCTGCCGATTTCCATTCCTGTAGACAACGTCGCTGGCTACTCGCAGCCTGACGTGGTGCAGGGCCAAGCAGGCGGCGGCGTTGGCGTGAATAGCAATTGGAACACTGATCCCGAGTTCGTGCAGATCGGCATCCCCAATCTTGCGAACTTGGATGCGCACGATGTCGAGTGGATCCGCTACCACCATGTGGATTCCAGCGGGCACTTGCTCTGTGACGAAGCGCGTTTCTTGTACGCGGCGGGCATGTTGCTGCGCTCGGCGCACTTGTCACCCGCGGGCGGCATCTTTGGCGCGCACAATCTGGTTTCGCTCGTTCTGCCGTTCCGCCAACAGTGCGGCACGCGCGCGCTGTCCATCGGCAACCTCGCCGCCAACAGCGATGTGGTGCCATGTTTCCGCAGCGTCACTCACGGGGCGCGCGGTGCAATCAACAACCCCAACTGGACTCCGACCAACCCCGAAGCTCCTGCGGGCGCGGTGAACGCATCGTCTGTTGGCTGGGGCGATTCGGTAACTCTCGAAGACATGAACGGTCGCGACCGCTTCCTTGCCAAAGTGGCGTGGGCTGCGCTCGACGAACCGCAGCAAGTCAGCTACGGCCCGCAAGGAAACCAAATCACAGTGCAGTTGCGGCGCAACTATCCCTATGCGGGTTGGGCGGCGCTCACGGAGAGCACGCAGCGCGATTACCGTCAACGCAACCTGCCCGGTAGCGGCGAAGCGCAGCAGCGCACCACCTATCTGCGCGTGCTCAAATTCCCCAGCGGCGAATTGCCAGATTTCGGACGCACTTCGCGCGCCTTCGCAGGCGGCGACATGGATGGATCCACCAGCGCACCGGATGGCTATGTCGACGAACTGCGTGTCACGCCCTTTGTGTCGCAGCGCTACATCCTCTGGGATCACACGCGCATGGATTTCATTCCAGCGGCTGCGGGCAGCGCGGCAGCAGCCGCGGCGGGCAGCATGGGCATCGACGCCACGACCGATGAGATCCCGTTGGCCAATGTTGATTGGATGGTCAGCAACCCCACAAACTTCGGGCCTACGCCGCCGTTCTACATCTTGGCTGATGGTCGCAAGATCAACTACGACGAAGAACTGAGCGGCTTGCCGCGTAACGACGCGGGCGTGGTGCAGATCGGTGAAGAGATCATCGCCTTCCGCAGAGTGGGGCGCAGTTCTGCCGGTGCCCCAGCATTATTGGATTGCCAACGCGGGTTTATGCAGACAGTGCCTATGCCGCATGGCTTCGGCGAAGAAGTCGTGTATCTCGATTTCGTCAATCTGGGGCAACTGCGTTCTGCGGTCGATGCCACCAACGCAGAAATCCCGGTGTCCTCAGCGCGAGGTTTCTACAGCGATGGCGGCACGGTGCTGCTCGACGATGAAATGGTGCACTACAGTGGCTTGGGCCAAAACGGCCTGAGCATGCCGTGGATGTTGAACGACGCCGGCGAGCCTTACGCAGGTTTGTTGCGCGGGCGTTACGGCACGCGGCCCGCAGGGCACCAACAGGGCGCGCTGGTACTGGAAATGCCCTTCCGTTACTGGGACCGCCACGCGGAACGCCAAGACACCGGAGAACAATCGTTCTATGGATTCTCGTTGGACCTGCCCGGCGCGTGGTTCCGCCAGATTGTGTTCGACGAACGCCGCCAAGTGGACAATGTGGATTTGCAATTGTTAGTGCGCACCGATCCATCCATTCCTTGGTCGGCGAACCCCGCCACAACGCCGGGGCTGTTTCTGTTCGATGAAGCCACCGCCGACAAGCCCGGAGTCATCCGGCGCTCTGGACGCGGGTTGGATGTGCGCGTTCTTTTCCGTTACTTGCCCGGCGCTTTCTCTTCACTGCTGAACACGCACGACTGGAAAGCGTCGCCAGAGCTGCATTCGCTGCGGGTGGATTACCTCGACGAAACGCGAGTGGCTTCGCGGGAGGACCTGCGCTGATGCGGCGCCGTCAAGCAGGCTTCACGGTGTTGGAACTTTTGGTGGCCATGGGGCTGCTGGCGGCGCTGGGCGCGTTCGTCATGCAGCTCGTGGGCTCTTCGTTCGACATGTACCGCCGCGGCGACAAGCGCGGCGACTTGTATGCCAACGCGCAGCACATCTTGGAATTGCTGGAAACAGATCTGGTGGCGGTGCACCCGGGGCCTGATGGGCGCTTCTTGTTGGAAGCTGAGGCCATGGGCGGCGCGGGCGGCGGTTTCTTGCTGCGCCTTGTGCGTTCCATTCCGCACAGCGAAAGCGAACATCCCGTGCTGCGCAAAGCAGGCACACGCACCAGTGCATCAGCGCGTTATGACGGCAGCGACCCTGGCCCCGGTGCACGCGAAGACATTCCACCGCCAAGCGGCCTGATGGAGGTGGCGTGGGCGCTGCTGCCAGACCCCACTGATGAAGAGCACCCGGGCGTACTCACGCTGTACCGCGGTGTCAGTGCCCCCGCTTTCGCGGCCGGCGGTTTGTTCGACCCGGCGCAGGAAGGCCAGCGAGACGAAGCGTGGGTGCGCGCGCAGTTGAAGCCAGTGGCTACTGACATTTTGGGGTTGTGGCTGCTGTGCATGGGCCAAGGCAGCGCGTCGTGGGAAGAGCAGCTCGTATTGGAAGGTCGCGGCAATGCGCAAATGGCGTTGCTGAACTGGGACTCGACGCGCGGCGTGCTGCCACCGCAGTTGTTCCCGTTAGCGCGCGCAGGCTCGGCGACGGTGCCCGAAGACGACATTTATCCGCGAGCGGTGCGCATGGTGTTGCAAGTGGCTCGGCGCGACAGGCCCGACGCGTGGCTGCGCGGTTCGCTGCGCGAAGAGCATCAAGTGGTGGGTTTGACCACAACCCGCGACTTGCCCGAAGAAGACGAGCAAGACCAGTGCATCAAACTGGGCACGGAGTGGATGGAACTGGGCGCGCGCAGCTCGGGTGATGTCTCTGTGCGCCGTGGCGTGCGGCGCTCGCGCGCCAGCGCGTTGGGGCCGGGCACTCCGGTCTATGTAGGACGCACTTTCCGCAAGACTGTGGCCATCCCCGGGCGCCGTTCCTTCTGGGTGGAGGAAGGCCGATGAAACGCGCACATGGTTTTTCACTGATTGAAGTGCTGCTGGCCATGGGCATTCTCGTAGTGGGCATGACGGGCGTGCTTGCGCTGTTCAACACAGCGTTGCAGTTGCAAAAGCGTGCCACCGAGCGCATCGATTTGTCGTTGCACATCCCCACAGTGATGGCCGAGATTGAAGCGGACCTGGCCGCGCGGCTGAGCACCGATGTGCGTGCGGTTCAGAAATTGGACGGATCCATCTTTCCGGTTCCCGGCGATTCACGCTGGAGATATCGCGTGACTACCGCCGCGATTCCGGGAGACCCCATCGGTCGCGGCTTGCTCTGCCGCGTCGAACTGCTCAGTTTGCGTGGTGGTGACGATCAAGTGCACGACCTTGGCTATTTGCCGGTTGTGCCGCGTGCAGATAACGATGCCCTTCTGCGGGGGGGCGGGAAGTGATGCCATGCTGAAGACTCTGATTGCGTCGCTGATGGTGTGTCTGTGCAGTGCCTTCGTTCTTGCGGACGAGATCACGCTGACCGACGGGCGCTACCTGCAAGTGAAATGCTTGGAAGCCAACGAACGCGGTGTGCGCGTGCACCTCTTGGAATCCGGCGGCGAAGTATGGATTCCTTGGACACTGATTCGCGAGGCCGATCGCAAGACGCTGCGTGTGCGCTTCTCGCTGGAATCGGACGATTCCAACTTGGTGCCCGCGGAGGAAGGTCTTCGTTTGGTCACCAAAGATGGCGACGAGCACATGGGTGTGCCCGTGGCGCCATTGGATCTGCAAAGCTTGCCCGACGAAGTGACCTTGTGGGTGGGAGGGAAGGAAACGGCCTTCAAAAAGAATGTGATCCGCATGATCGAGGTGTGCGAAGTGCCCGCGTTGGCGGCGTTCACCCCAGAGCAGCTTTACCAACGCAAAGTGAAAGACGGCGCCCCTGCAGCGGATGATGTGCAAGGCCACTGGGACTTGGGGCGTTTTTGCATCGCCATCGAAGCACCCGAGCTGGCCATCCGCCACTTGCTGGCACTGAAACTGACAGACCCAGAGTTCCAGACCGAAACGGTGGCGCGCGAGTTGGGCCGCATGGAAGAGCTGGCACGCAACGCCCGCGTGGTTCGTGCGATCTTCGACGCCAAGCAAGAGGCGTACTTCAAGCGCTTCGCCCGCAGTGTGCAGATGCTGGACGAGATTGTTGCCTTGGCAGAGATCACGCCCATGCTGAAATCGCAGGCGGAGATGACCAAGGAATTCGTGCTGAAGAAGCGCTGGGAGCATTTCCGCAGCATGGTGCGCCGGGATTACTTCGCGTTCATGGAACAGCGCATCGGCAAGATGGCGCGTGATGAGAAGATCACCCTCAAAGACGCACAGAAGGAACTGCGCTCTACGCTGCACAAAGACATCGTCGCGGACCTCGCCGCCAAGCATGCATTGGATGCCAAGACCGAAGTCCAAAAGATGTGGGAAGAGCGCGAGGTGCACTCGCCCTATTCAGCCTGCTATGTGTCGGGGTCGTTCATCGTGTTGGGGCGTGCTCCCGGCGCCCAAGAACGCGAACAGGCTTTGCAGCAGGCTCTTGCCAAGATGATGGCGCAGCAGCAGCAAAGCAGCAGCGGTGGCCAGAACACCAACACAGCCATGCCTAAGTTCCCGAAGCCACCAACAGCGGATGAGTGGTGGATGAAGTTGAGCGATTCGGGGTCGCGGACGGATTGGATGAAGGCGTATTACGCCGAGAATGGGCGCCAACTGAAGATTGTGGGCGAGCGCAAAATCGACTGCGACCGCTGCGGCGCCACGGGCACGATCAAGCACGGCGGTGCGCAGGGTGCGGTGTTTCCGGTCACCTGCCCGCGCTGCCAAGGGCACAAGACCGACAAAGGTGTGCTCTACAAGTGACGCAGCGGCTTAGTTGCATGTCCGAAACTGGCGCGCGGCTTTACAAGCCACTGTGCGTGGATATTCTCGGCCACCAGCCATGAACAGTGACACCGCAGCAACAGTGCAAAGCCCAGCCGCAGAAGGCATGGTTCCCGCCTTGGAGGCGGTGCTTTTTTCGGCTCCGGAACCCCTCACCGTGCGCACATTGGCCGGGGTGTTTCCGGGCACGGCCCCAGAGGCTATTGAAGCGGGCCTGTTGCTGTTGCAACAGCGCCTCGATGTTCCGGGACGGGGCGTACGCCTCGTGGCGGTAGCGGGCGGTTGGCAGTTGCGCACCCGCGAAGAGTATTTTCAATTCGTGCAGGGCATCGCGAAGGTCGAGCGCGAAGAGCACATTTCGCCCGCTGCTATCGAAACTTTGTCCGTTGTGGCCTACAAACAGCCGGTGACCCGGGCCGAGGTGGATGCCATTCGCGGCGCTGCCTCCGCCCCGCACCTGCGTCTCCTGATGGAACGCGGCCTCATCCGCGTCACTGGCCGGGCCGACGTCCCCGGCGCGCCCTTCAATTACGGCACGACCAAGCAGTTCTTGAAGCACTTCGGGCTCCAGTCCGTGAAAGATCTGCCCGATCCGAAGGAACTGGCCAAGCTCCTCGCCGAGCAGGGACGCTTGAAGTCAGGCGATCAGGCTTAAGTCTTTGGCGCGACCAATGAAGCGCCGTGTTTGCTTGCAGCTTCCCGTCCATTTTCTACAATCCCCAGACTTTAGGGCCCCATGCAAGGCCGTGAGGTGGAGATCCCCATGTTCGAGATCATGAACAAATATCGCGTTGTCATCCTCGGCCTGCTCTTTGTCGGCCTGTTCGGATGGGGCGCTTGGGGCGCCGTGGATTCGCTCCTTTCGGGTGGTAACAGCGAAGAGGACACAGTGCTGGCTACCTACACAGTCCCCGGCGAAACTGCCCCGCGCGAAATTCGCACTGCGGACTGGTTAGCCGTGCGCCAGCAAATCGGCGGCGAGCAGATGCTCGAGTACCTCGCGATGCTCCTGCAAGTTGGGGACAAGAGTCTCGACCAATTCATCTTTGATTACATCGTGTTGCGCGCAGCAGGGGAGAAGGCCGGCATCGTCGTCTCGGACGGCGACGCGCTGCGCATGTACGAGCAGTTCTATGGCAAGTTAGCCAATCCCAAGCACCTGCCGCCCGAAGCAACGCTCGACTTCTACCGCGGCCTCGCCTGCGCGCAGCGCTTCCGCATGCAGTACTACCGCGACGCGGGCGGCGTGGCTTTCGACAAACTGTGGACGACCTACAAGAGCGACTACGAATTGCTGCACGGCCGCGCTGTAGTGTTTGAGGCCACCAAGGCAGCCGACCTGGCTTTCGACCCGGAAGGCAACGACAAGGACAAGAAGACCCTCATCGATTTTTGGGAAGAGAATCAGTGGTTGAAGGAAGCGAACAAGCTGCCCGCTGAGGCCGATCTTCAAGTGGCCTTTGTGCGCTACAAGGACAAGAGCCTTGCAGATTTCGACAAGGAATTCGCCACTTTCACCGAAGCGGTGAAGGACTTGACGGTGACTGATGAAGAGGTGGCCCGTCGCTTCGAACTGCACAAGGCTGCCTACGCGCAGTTACTCGCCGATGAAAGCTCCCGCGTGGCGCGCGAGCAAGAAGACGAAGACAAGAAGGCCAAGGAAGAGAAGCGCGAGCCCAAGGACTTGACCCCGGGCGATCAGCCCGGCGAGTTCGAGCGCCTCAAGGGCCGCGTGCGCCAGGAACTGGTGCTGGCAAAACTGCTGGCCAAGGTTTCTGACGAAGTGAAGGCCGGGGCCGAATTGGAAGTGATTGCCAAGAAATACGGCATCAACTTCACCGACATGAAGAAAGTGAATGGCGATGCGCTGCAAGCGCAGCCTGAGTTTGGAACACCGCGCGCGAAGCAGGTGGTTTTCGGCAACGGGGCCGAGTGGTTGGCTTCGGGCAAGCTGAAGGCTGGCGAGATTGTGCCCTACGAATCCACCAACGCCGCTCAATACGCAGCTGGCTGCTTCGACGAACCCGGTTCGTTCCAAGCGCTGTTCCGTCTAATGGACCATCGCAAAGAACGCGCGCCTGAGCTGAAGGACATCAAGGACAAGGTTGTTGCTGAGTGGAAGAAGCGCCGCATTTCGGAAGACCTCACCAAGCGCGGCAACGATTTCCACGCTGCGGTTAAGAAGGCGGTTGAAGAACTGCCTGAGGTGAAGGCGCTGCGCGCACAAATGACCACGGAGCGCGATGCGTCCGTGGCCAAGGACATCGCGGATGCCAAGCTCAGCCGCGACAATGCCGAGCACAAGGATCAGATCCAACTGATCGAAGCGCGTTTCGATCGCGAGCGCGATGACAAGGTGATGCTCGAGAGCGCGAAGCACGAGAATGCCGCGTTCGAAGCAGCCGCGAAGGCGGCTGGCTTGACGGTGGAACCCGTGCCGCCCGCATTCAAGCTCAGTGCCACCGCCGCTGCTTGGCGTGACGACCTCAGCCCCGAAGAACGCCGCAACCGTTTGTTCCGCACCGCGACGGTGTTGCACAAGCTGGCTGTGGCCGAAATCGGTCGCGTGACAGAGCCCACCTTCGAAGCCGAAGGCGGTATCGGTGCAGTGATGGTTCTGGACAAGCGCACGCCTCCCACTGAAGCGGACATGCTCGCGCGCCCCGACCGCACCACCAACACGAGCAACCGCTTGGCCGAGCGCCCCGCGCAGGACGAATGGTCGTACCGCAACTTCAAGACGGCAAGCTGGTTCTCGCTGTCCGCGCCTCAAACCGAAGAGGCTCTGAAGGCTCGCGAAGAGGATCAAGTGAAGCGCGCGACTGCCGATGCGGCACGCCGCGAAAGTGATAACCGCAAGCGCACTGATGCGGCCTTCAAGGCGCGCCAGTTAGAGCTGAAGAATCCGGCGCCAACCAACGGCGACATCAAGAAAGACTGACCCGCACGCGCCGCGATGCTGCGCTGGGCTCGCGGGCTCAAGGGCTTTCTGGCGGGTGGACAGGGTCGTAGCCGGGCGGGTGGCCGGGGTGGCAGCGCAAGATGCGCCGCAGCCCCAGCCAAGTGCCGCGCAGCGCGCCGTGTTGGCGCAGCGCTTCGATCATGTAGCTGCTGCACGAAGGCATGTAGCGACAAGACGGCGGCAGCACTGGTGCGATGAGCAGTTGATAGCCCCGCACCAGCAAGATCAGCAGGTGCTTCATGGCCGCTTGGAGTTCAGTTTTTGCGCAGCGCGCTCGAGCAGGGCCACCACTGCGGCCAACTCTGTGCAAGGCTCTGCAGCATCCACGATCAGCACGATGTCCAAACCTGGCGGGAAATCTGCACGCACGGTGCGCCACGATTCACGCAAGATGCGTTTGATGCGATTGCGCAATGGTGCGAGGCCTTCGAATTTCGGCACGGTGATACCGAGGCGAGTGGTCTTCGTGCCGTTGGGCGTGAACTGCACGCGAATGGGCCCAGAGCGCAGCCTTGCACCGCTGGCGCGCAGGCGCAGATAGTCTCCGCGCTTGCGCAGCCGCTCGGCCGTGGGCAAAGGCCCGTGGGCCTGTCTCACTGGGGCGGCTTCTTCAAATGCGCTGCGAACTCGGCCTTCAAGCGGAAAGCGGTGTTCAAGTTCTCGTCCCACGAATCGGCCTGCTCGGAGCGCGTGCGGATGTAGCGTTCGAGGTTGTTGGTGGCCAGCTCAAACTGCCCGAGGCGGCCTTGGCACTGAGCAAGTTTCACCAGCACATCCATGCGTGCGGGCTCAGCTTCCATGGCTCCGTTCAAGTCATCCACCGCGCGTGAAAAATGTTGCTTGGCATCGCGTTGTGCGCCCGGCGTGGTTAGCAGTGCTTCGCCTTGGTCATAGGCAATGTTGCCTAGGCGCACCAACACGGTGGCCCGCTTGGCGCGCACGCTTTGGATCTTTTGGTTCACCACAGCGCGCTTGGCTTCGCGCATGCGCTGGTCGGGCTCTTGTTCGCACTGTTCCAACTGCTTTTGCCAAAACTCGCGGGCCGACGTGCTCACTTGCAGCCAACGCCGGAAGCTGCTTTCGCCGCTAGCAGCGTCGTTGCTGGCCACTTGCAGTTCAGCCACATTCAACGTGGCTTCGGGAGTCGGGCTGCCCATCGCGTCAAGACGCAGGAATAACTGCAGCGCTTCGGCGCGGCGTGTGGCGGCGCTGTGCCCCAGTTTCTCGGCACTTGTCGCGAGGGTTTGCCGCGCTGGGTCTTGGGGCCCGAGTGATGCGCTGCGCTGATTTTCCATGCGCCCGCGAAGGGTGTCGCAGTCGCTCAGGCCGCGCGCGGCCATGGCCACCACGAGCGCCGCTTTCCACTGAGCCACAGGTATGTTGCTGGCCTGCGCAGCATCGGCCTCGATCTTGCCATCCCAAAGCGCCGCAGCAGCCTTGTGCGCTGCGCCGAGGCGATCTTCCGCGTAGCGGATTTCGCCGCGGTCGAGGGCCAAGCTGCCCAAATGAAAATCGCACGAGGCGATGCCTATCTGCGCCATCCAATTGCCCGGCTGCAATTTCAGTTGTTGCTCCCACTGCTCACGGGCGCGCAAGAACTGATCGCCGTCGAAATACTCTTTGGCGTTTTGCGCGTAGTAATCCGCATCGAATTGCGGGTCTTGGGGGTTGCGGCCTTCATCCGGGTCGGAGAGGGGCAATAGTGCGCACGCGGGCAGCAGGGCCGCAGCCAACAACAGGAACGCGCGGGGGAATAGCGTCATGGACTCGTGGCTCCGCAGCAGGGGTTGCATGGTAGGAGTGGCCTTTGGCACGGTCAAGCGGGGTCGTCTGGGCGCCGTTCGCTCTCCAACAGCCTTTGGAGGCGGTCGACTTCGCCGCGCACTCGCACTGAATGGCGGTCTGCCAGTTGCACTTGGCCCGGCTTGGCGCCAGTGAATTTGCGCACATGTTTCACGCGGGTGTACGAAACTTCGGGCCGTGCTCCGGGCCCGCAACGGCTGAAATGGGCGGCTAGCGCAGCGGCATCCAGCAGTGTTTGCTCTGGGACTTCATCGGAGCAGCGCACCACCACGTGCGAGCCGGGGTGGTCGGCCACATGCAACCAGAGCTCGCTCTTGCGGGCGACATCGAAGGTGAGCACATCGTTGTCGGCGGCGGTGCGGCCAACGAGAAGTTCTATGCCATCGCGCGAAATGAAGGTGCGGTAGGGCAGGCGCGGCGCTGGACCTTTGCGTTTCTCGGCGGGGGCCACGGTGGCCACGGGCGGTGCGCAATCCAACGCTGCCGCGCGCTCGCGCAAGTCTGCGGCGTCTTGCAACGGGTCTGCCACGCGGCGCAACAAATCTTGGAACGCTTCCACTTGATCGCTGATCACACCCAAGCGCATGCTGGCGCGCGCCCAAGTGGCTTCGCGTTCGCGCGCTTCCTTGAACAGCTTTTGCAACAGCCCCGAAGCGCCAAGTCGTGGCGGTATCACCAGCACGCGAGGCGCTGTGTTGGGGTTCTCTGAGTCCAGCAGTTCCACACTGGTTGCATGCGCAGGGATGGTGGACAGTTGTTGCTGCAACAACAGGGCGTCATGGCGCAATTGCGCGGCTTCTTCGGCGTGGCGCTCGCCGGCGCGCAGTTTCGCTAACAACTGTTCGTCCTTGCGCAGTTGTTTCTCGGCCAAGCGCTGAATGGAGCTGCGCAGCGCGCGATCGCCCGCGCCGCTCACAACATCGCGCGCGTGGGCGTCGATGGCGGGCGACAGCGGCTGCGGCAAGGGCACAGCGAGGTAGGGGAAAGGCACTGGACTTGCACAGGTGGCGGCGTGGTCGAAGCGCGGCGGCACCCATGCGACGCCCTTCGCGGTGCGCGGAGATTTCGCTAAATCTGCTGCGTGCGAACTCAGGATCACTCCCGCTGCGTCCAGCACCAACAGGCGCGGCGCGCGCCCGAAAAGTTCCAACACTAAGCTGCGCGTGGTGACCATGCCATCCACCAACACTTGCAGTGCGATGACCAGGATGCGCTGGTGAATGACCGAAGTGACGCTGTCCACGCGCGCGTGCAAAAGCAGTTCACGCAATTCGGTGACGATGCCCGGCGGCACCGTGGGGTTTTCGCCGGGGGTGTCGCACAGGACCGCGCGCGGAAAGGCTGGGTCGAGCACGATGCTCAGCAACGCGCGGCCGCTATTGGGACCGAAGGCCTCCAGCACGAACAACACGGGCGAGCGCCCGTGCAGTTTCTGCAGGCGCGCGCCAGCAAGGGCCGCGTGCAGTTCCTCGGAGAGCAGCAGCAATTCCGCGGGAGTTAGCACGGCGGTCGATTATGGATCAAAGTTCTTCGGAGGCGTCGTAGACCCAAGCCATGCCGGCTTGCGACCAGGTCTGCAATTCACCGGGTGCGAAGAATAGACCCAATTCGCGGGCGGCGGCTTCAGGAGAATCGGAGCCGTGTATCAGGTTGTAAGAGCGGCTGGAGCCGAAGTCGCCGCGGATGGTGCCGGACTCCGCGGTGGGGCCGAAAGTGGCGCCCATCATTTTGCGGCTGATCGCGATGGCATCGACCCCGCGGACGGCGAACACAACGACAGGCGAAGAGGTCATGAAACGCACCAAACCGGGGTAGAACTTGCGCTCTTTGTGGGCTTCGTAGTGGCGTTCGGCCAAGGACATGGGGATGGTCATCATCTTCATGCCCACAAGTTGCAGGCCCTTCTCTTCGAAGCGAGTGAGGATGCGGCCAACCAGCGCGCGCTGGACACCGTCGGGTTTGACAATCAACAGGGTGGATTCGAGTGCCATTGGGTTCCTTGTTCCTGAGCTTCGCTCGGATTTGTGCCCACCAATCGCGGGCAGCGGGCGACTGTAAGTCCGTGGAGCGGAGCGTTCAACGAATCGGCGCACCATCCAGCGGCTGATAGAGTTCGCCGCGCCTCGCGGAGGCGCACCAATGGCAACACCCGAGCGCAACCCCAACCGCGGTTTGGCCCTTGCAGGCGCAGGCATCACTTTTGCAGCGCTGGTGGGATTGTCCACTTGGGGCGGCAAAGCCCTTGATGACCGCTGGGGCACGGAGCCTTGGCTCACCATCAGTTGCGGCATGATCGGCGTGGGCTTGGCCATTTGGGACTTAGTGCGCAGCGTGGACGCGATGGAACGAAAAGGGCGCAAATGAAAGCTGTGTGCATCGGGCGGTACTTCTTCGGATCAGTGGTGATGGGCGTGCTGCTCGGTGCAGTTGCGCATTGGGTGTGCGCGCTACTGGAACGGCCCGACGCGGCTGCGGCATCCTGCCGCATGGCCGTCGGCGCGGTGTTGCTTGCAGACCTCCTCGCATACTTCATCACCGCGCGCGGAATCGTGGCAGGAAATCGTCAGTTCCTGACCTTGTGGGGAGTGGGACTCCTTAGCAAACTCGGCTGCCTCGTGGCGGCATCAGTGGCACTGGTCGCTACGGAGTGTGTGCAGCGGAACGATTACTTGCTGGCGTTGGCCGTGGCCTTCCTCGTGTTCACTACACGACAAGCCGTGGTGCTGATGAAGCTGGTCTTGCCGCCTACGAAACCACCTGTCCCTACCGAGTGACAAGACTTGATCATCCCCGGCTTCATCGCTCCTGTGCTTGCCAGCGTGGAATCTCCCCAAGATGGCAACCCTGTCATCGCGGTGCTGAACCACGCAAAGGACCACAAGATCGGCGAAATCGCTGGCATGCCCGTCACTGCCTTTCAGGTGATGCTGGCGATCAGTGCAGTTGTGCTGGTGGGTGCGGCGCTGCTGTGCGATCGGCGCAGCTTGGTGCCCCGCGGTTTTCTGCGCAACACATTCGAGAGCATCATGCTCTTCATTCGCGATGAAATGGTGCGCCCCGCATTCGGCGGCCACGGCGACGCCTTCGTGCCTTTCTTCAGCACCTGTTTCCTGTTCATCCTGACTGTGAACTTGCTGGGCATGGTTCCATTGCCCGTCATCGGCGGCACCGCAACTTCCGCGCTGCCCGTCACAGGCGCGTTGGCTGCGATCGTCATGCTGGTGTCGTTCTTCAGTGGGTTGTTCACCGCCAAGAGCCACTTCCTCAGCTTGTTCATTCCCTCGGGTTTGCCCACAGCGCTGAAGCCGCTGTTGTTCGTGTTGGAGCTGGTGGGGTTCTTCATCAAGCACGGAGTGCTGATGGTGCGACTCTTCGCCAACATGCTGGCAGGCCACTTGGTCATCGGCGCCTTTGTCGCGCTGATCTTTGTTTACAAGAGCTATGGCGTCGCGGTTCCCGCGATCGGCCTATCTCTATTCGTTTCCTGCTTGGAACTCCTTGTGGCGTTCTTGCAGGCTTATGTCTTCACGCTGCTCGCAGTGCTCTTCGTGGGTGGAATGGTCCATCCGGATCACTGAGCAGCTATTGGTTTCGTCGCTGACGCATGCCTCTTCAGAGGAGTGAGATCGAGATGAACTTCAAGAACATCGTTCGCTTTGCGCTTGTGGCCGTTGTGGCCTTCGGTTTCTGTGCCATGCCCGCCTTCGCGGCGGAGCCCATGGGTGCACAAGATGCCCCTTCAAACTTGCTGCCCCTCGTGGCGCTGGGCGCAGGCCTGGTGACCGTTGGTGGCGGGCTCGGCATCGGCCTGCTCGCTAAGGCGGCAATGGAAGGCATCGCACGCCAGCCCGAAGCGGCCGGCTCCATCCGCGGCGCCATGATTGTGGCTGCGGCGCTCATCGAAGGTTTCACCTTCTTTGCGCTCATCGTTTGCATTATCGCCACCAAGTGACCTGCGGTCCGCGTCGGAACCGGGGGGCGGGCTCGCGTCCAAGCATGCGCTTGGATGAATGCTCGCTCCTCAACAACTCCGCGGAGTGAACCATGCTGAATATGATGTTTTCGACTGACCCGGTGCTTCGGCTCCGGCTGCTTTCGGATGAGGAGGGTTTCGACCCACTCTCGCATCCGCACACATGGGAACTCTTCTTCTGGGCACTGATCATCTTCGCGCTGGTCTATTTCCTGCTGCAAAAGTTTGCCTTCGGGCCGCTGATGCAAACGGTGAGGGCTCGCGAGGCGAAAATCAGTGGCGATCTCGCTGCTGCGGAAACCGCTTTGGCGGAAGCCGCGCAAATGCGCGCCAAGCACCAAATTGAGTTGGATGCCGCGCAAGCCAGCGCACGCAAGCTCCTCGACGAGGCGCGTTCGCGTGCTGAAGCACTGCAGGCCCAGTTGGAAGCCACCGCTCGCACCGAAGCCACGGCTTTGATCACGCGCGCTCGCGCCGAGATCGAAGCAGAGAAGGCGCGTGCCAGCCAAGAGCTGAAGAATCTGATCGCCGAACTTGGCGCCGCAGTGGCCACACGCGTGGTCCGGCGTGAAGTGAACAGCGCAGATTGCATCAAGGACACCGAAGCTGTGCTTGCTGCTGTCAGCAAGTCGGCCTGAGGACAAGGCGCCACGATGCGTTCATCTGCTCTTGCACTTCGCTATGCCGAGGCCCTGTGGCTTGCTGCTGCAGAAGCAAAATCCTCGGACCAAGTTCTCGAGGATCTTGCCGGGCTGAAGCGCCGCCTTGATGCTGATCCACGCTTGTGGCAGGCGTTGTTGGACCCGCGCAAATCTGCCGAAGAAAAGGGGCGCGAGCTTTCGGACGCGCTCGGCTTCTCGGGACGCTTGGTTTCCAACGCGGTGCGTTTGATTCTGTCGCGCTCGCGTGAACAGATTCTGCGCGACTTCTTCCGCGCTTATTTGGAAGTGCACCAGCGCCGTGCTGGCATCGTGCGCGTACTGCTGGAAACGCCGCGAGCGCTGAGCGCAGACGAACGCGCCAACTTGTTGGCCTCGCTCGAAAAGGCCACCAAACGCAAGGTGGATTTGGAAGAAGGCGTGCGTCCGGAATTACTTGCCGGCCTGCGCATCACTATGGATTCAACTTTGATTGACGGCAGCGCTCAAGCCCGCATCGCGCGCATCGCGCATGGCTTGAAGAGCGTCAGCTTCGATCGCCCACTCACCAGCCCTCCAACGGGGGGAAGGAATTGATATGTCTATCAGCCCAGCTGAAATCACCTCGATCCTGAAGTCGCAGATCGCCAACTTTGACACTGGTGCAACGGCCGAATCCGTTGGCACGGTGCTGCAAGTGGGTGACGGCGTGGCCCGCATCCACGGGCTGAAGGATTGCCGCGTCTCTGAAATGCTCGAGTTCGCCGGCGGCGGCTTCGGCATCGCGTTGAACCTCGAAGAGGACAACGTCGGCGCCATCTTGCTCGGCGAAGACCGTCAAGTGAAAGAAGGCGACATGGTGAAGGCCACTGGCCGCATCATCTCGATCCCGGTGGGTGAGGCCATCTTGGGCCGCGTGGTGAACGCACTGGGCGCGCCGGTGGACGGCCGTCCTGCTTTCAAGGCCGAGAAGTACTCCAATATCGAAACCAGCGCGCCCAATGTGGTGCAGCGCCAGCCGGTGCACGAACCGCTACAAACGGGCATCAAGGCCATCGACGCCATGATTCCCATCGGCCGCGGGCAACGCGAGCTGATCATCGGCGACCGCCAAACCGGCAAGACTGCAGTGTGCGTCGACGCCATCATCAATCAGCGTGGCCAGAATGTGATCTGCATCTATGTGGCCATCGGCCAGAAGATGTCCACGGTGAAGTCGGTGCAGAAGTCCCTCGAAGCCGCCGGCGCCATGGAGTACACGGTCATCGTGAACGCTCCGGCATCGGAGCAGGCATCGATGCAGTACATCGCGCCTTTCACGGGCTGCACCATCGGCGAGTATTTCCGCGACAAGGGCGGGCACGCGCTGGTGATTTACGACGATCTCTACAAGCACGCGGTGGCATGGCGCCAGGTGTCGTTGCTGCTGCGTCGTCCGCCAGGGCGCGAAGCCTTTCCAGGCGACATCTTCAATCTGCACAGCCGCTTGCTGGAACGCTCTGCCAAGCTCTCGAAGGAACTCGGCAGCGGCAGCCTGACTGCGCTTCCGTTGGTGGAAATCCAACAGGGCGACGTGACCGCATACATCCCGACAAACGTCATCAGCATCACCGACGGGCAGATCTACTTGGAAACCGACTTGTTCAACGCGGGCATTCGCCCTGCGGTGAACGTTGGTCTGTCGGTGTCGCGCGTGGGCGGTGCGGCGCAAACCAAGGCCATGAAGAAAGTGGCTGGGCGCTTGCGTCTGGAAATGGCGCAGTACCGCGAGCTCGCGGCCTTCGCGCAGTTCGGCAGCGACTTGGACAAAGCCACGCTGGGCACGCTGCGTCGCGGCGAACGCTTGGTGGAATTGCTGAAGCAAAAGCAATATCGCCCGATGCCCATGGAAGATCAGGTGATGGTGCTCTTCGCGGGCATCAACAAGCTGCTTGACGGCGTCGAAGTCGCCCAGGTTTCCAATTGGGAAGAGCAGTTCCTTGGATGGATCAAGGGCACGCACCCGGCCATCCCGGAACTCATCCGCACCTCCAAGCAGTTGGACGCGGACACCGAAGCGCAATTGAAGACAGCCATCGAATCCTTCAACCGGACCTTCAAGGCCTGAAAGGCGTAGCGTGAAGGGAGTCAAGGAACTCAAACGACGCCTGAAGGGCGTCAAGAGCATTCGCAAGATCACCAAGGCCATGGAAATGGTTGCGGCGACGAAATTGCGCAGGCTCCAAGAGCGCGCCTTGGCGACGCGGCCGTTTGCTCGCGCTATCGAAGGCATGGTTGCGCGAGTCGCTGCTCATGCCGACATCACGGCCAGCCCGCTGTTGGCACAACCCGCGAAGACGTTGCGTGAAGCAGTGGTCATCGTTGGCGCCGACAAGGGCCTGTGCGGTTCGTACAACTCCAACGTGCACCGCACGACAGTGCAGCACCTGCGCAAGTTGGAAGCCGAAGGCGTGCAGGCGGAGGTTTGGGTTTTCGGCAAGCGCGCGCAAGGCTTCTTCGCCAAGATGCGCGGGCTGGAACTGCGCTACGCGCACCCCACCGCAGTGGAAAAGGTCAGCTACCGCGAAGTCGCGCAGTTGGCCAAGCAGATCGTGGCGGCCTTCGAAACGGGCAGCGTGCAACGCGTGTCGCTGGTGGGCACGCGCATGTTGACGCTCGCCACCTACAAGCCCAGCGTTCAAGCGCTGCTGCCTGTGGCGCGTCCTGCTGGCAATGCTGAGGGCGCGGATTACATCCTCGAGCCTGATGCGAATGGCATTCTGGCGCGGCTCTTGCCGCGCAATCTCGAGATGCAGTTGTACGCTGCGGTTCTCGAAGCACTGGCTTGCGAGTTTGCGTCGCGGCGCCTGGCGATGAAGAGCGCCTCCGACAACGCAGATGAGATGAGCCGTTTCTTGAGCATGGAATACAACAAGGCCCGCCAAAGCGGGATCACCGGCGAACTGCTGGAGATCATCGGCGGCGCCGAGGCATTGAACGGATGAGCGTGTGCACGGCTGACCGTGCGGACGGAGAACTATCGTGAGCCAAGGCAAGATCGTCGAAGTGGTGGGCCCTGTGGTGGACTTCCGGTTTGAACCCGGCAAGCTGCCCCCGATCTACAACGCGCTGACCGTGAAGGACAGCGCAGCAGGCATCGACCTCGTTTGCGAAGTGGTGCAACACCTCGGCGACGATGTGGTGCGCACGGTTGCGATGAGCACAACGGACGGGCTTGTGCGCGGCATGGCCGCGACGGACACCGGTGCGCCCATCACGGTGCCCGTGGGCAAAGACTGCCTCGGCCGCATCTTCAACCTGCTGGGCAAGACCATCGACGGCAAGGGCGAGCATAAGGCCACTGCCACGCGCTCCATTCACCAGCCGGCACCCAGCTTTGAGCGCCAGCAAACGGTCAGTGAGATCTTCGAAACCGGCCTGAAGGTGGTGGACTTGCTCGTGCCCTTCGCGAAGGGCGGCAAGATTGGCCTCTTCGGCGGCGCCGGCGTGGGCAAGACCGTATTGATCCAGGAACTGATCTCGACGGTGGCCAGCGAGCACGGCGGGTTTTCGGCATTCGCCGGCGTGGGTGAGCGCACCCGCGAGGGCAACGATCTTTACTTGGAAATGACGCAGTCGGGCGTGCTGAAGAACACTGTGCTCGTGTTCGGGCAGATGAATGAACCGCCTGGAGCGCGCTTGCGCATCGCGCTCTCCGCGCTGACCATGTGCGAGCACTTCCGCGACGAAGGCCAAGATGTGCTGTTGTTCATCGACAACATCTTCCGCTTCGTGCAAGCAGGTTCCGAGGTGTCCGCTCTGCTCGGGCGCCTGCCCAGCGCCGTGGGTTATCAGCCCACCATGGCGTTGGAAATGGGTGCGCTGCAAGAGCGCATCACTTCGACGGACAAGGGATCGATCACTTCGATGCAGGCGATTTATGTGCCTGCCGACGATTACACCGATCCGGCACCTGTGGCCACCTTCCCGCACTTGGACGCAACCATCGCGCTGGAACGCTCGCTGGCGGAGCTCGGCATTTACCCTGCCGTGGACCCATTGCGCTCGACCTCGCGCGTGCTCGATCCGCTCATCGTTGGCGAAGAGCACTACCGTGTGGCGCGCGAAGTGCAGCGCATCTTGCAGCGCTACCAAGAGTTGAAGGACATCATCGCCATCTTGGGCATGGAAGAATTGTCCGACGACGACAAGGCCACCGTGTACCGCGCTCGCCGCATCCAGAAGTTCCTCTCGCAGCCCTTCAAGGTGGCGAAGGAGTTCACTGGAATGGAAGGCAAGTTCGTGAAGGTGGAAGACACTGTGCGCTCCTTCGCGGATGTGGTTGCCGGCAAGTACGACGACCTGCCAGAAGATGCGTTCTATATGGTGGGCGGTATCGCCGATGTGATCGCGAAGGCCGAGAAGATTCGCGCCACGAGCTGATTCATGCCCAACTTCAAACTGGAACTGGTCACCCCGGACGCCACGGTCTTCAGCGGCGAAGTGACAACGCTCACTGCACCTGCCGAAGGCGGACGCTTGGGGATCCTCGCTGGCCACGCGCCGCTGTGCTGCACGATCAGCCCTGGCGAAGTGGTGGTGCGCGAGGCGAGTGGGGCCACGCGCAGTTTCATGGTTGGCGATGGGTTTCTTGAGATGGCGGCGGACACCTGCCGCATCCTCGCTTCGGTGGGCGAGCCCGCGGATGCCATCGATCTCGCACGTGCGGAAGCCTCAGAGCGCCGCGCCCGCGAACGCTTGAAGGCCCACACGGGCCAAGACTTCGACCTCGCCCGCGCGGAAGCCGCTCTCGCACGCGCTGTCGTGCGCCTCAAGCTCGGTCGCGACCGCTCGCAGCGCCGCCCGCACTAATCGCGCTCGCACGCGATGCTGCGTGTGCCCAGTCTTGCATTGCGCTCGCAGGCGACGCTGCGTGTGCCCAATAGGCGCTCGGCCGGTCGGGCGAAGACGACCGGCTGCCGCACCCATTGGGACACACTCCGCTTCCGCCGACGCCGCAACCGTTGCTGTAGCCGCAACGCTGGGCATGGGCATGTGGCCGAGCGGGCGGACGGGCGCCCTGAGGTCGAGGGCGGGACGAGCGTTGCATCAGAGCAACGGACCGCCCGAGACCGTATCCAGGGCGCCCTTGAGCCTGCGAGCGCAATGCAAGACAGACCGCGTGCGGCCAAAGCCTGCGCGCAGAGGCGGGTTTGCGGAGGATGACGCGGCAAGCCTTCAGATGCTGGAAATGTGCGCCGATAGGAAGCCTGAGACTTTGTCCGAGGAGGGTCTGTCCTCCAAGGCCGGTCGAGGGAAGACGGCATGGATCTTGCGACAATCATTGGCAGTGTGATCGGAGCCGTAACCGTGGGCTTCATCATGGTCCACGAGAGCCACGGCGCGCTGTACCTGTTCTGGAACATGTCAGCGGCCATCCTCATCACAGGAGGGTTGATCTCCGCCGTCATGATCTCGTTCAAGATGTCTCATGTGACAGCGATGATGGGCATCGTCAAGCGCTGCTTCGTCTATCCGCTGCCCGAGACTGCGGAAGTCATCGAGCGCATGACCGAGTACGCAACGCTGGCGCGCAAAGAAGGGCTGCTCGCACTGGAAGAAAAATCCAAGGATGTGAAGGACCCGTTCTTCTCCAAGGGCATCATGCTGGTTGTCGACGGCTACCCAGCAGACTCCGTGCGCCAGATCTTGGAAGTGGATGTCGAGGTGATGAAGGAACGCCACACCGTCGGCAAGAAAATGATGGAGAACATGGCGGGTGCTGCACCGGCCTTCGGGATGGTGGGCACATTGCTCGGCCTTGTGGCCATGCTTCAAAACATTTCCGATCCGTCGAAGATCGGTGCCGGTATGGCAGTGGCTTTGTTGGCCACCTTCTACGGCTGCGCACTGGCGAATTGCGTATTCATTCCATTGGCTTGCAAACTGGACATGCGCACCAAGGAAGAAGCGCTGATTCGCCAACTCATGATCCAAGGTGTTCTCGCCATCCAAAGCGGCGACAAGCCGCAAGTGGTGCGCGAGCGTCTCAAAGCATTCCTGTCGCCTGCGCAGCGCAAGCTGGTAGGCGCTGACAACCCACAACAGGGAGGCTGACGCATGTGCGGTGGTGGTGGCGACGGACCAGGAGCCCCGCTCTGGATCGTGTCCTTCTCGGACATGGTCGCGAACTTGGTCACATTCTTCATCATCCTCGCGTGCTTCGCGGGTAGCGAATCGGGCGGTCCCGCGCAGGTCACCAAGTCTGGCGTGGGCGTGCACGGCACGCAGCAGACTCCGCCGGCAGGGGCGTTGGTGCAACGCGCAAAATCGTCTGATGCGATTTACGCCACAGAAGGATCGGAAAGTCCATCGGAGCGCGCCGAAACAGCATTGGATGAGGCGCTGGACAAGTTGGCCACTCCAGACAACTACGACACCAAGCCTGATATTGAAGCGCTGCAAGGGGGCCTGCGCATCCGGCTCGCGGCGGAAGGCATGTTTCGCCCCGGCTCCACTTCAATGACCGAACACGGGCTGATCTTGGTGCGTGAAGTCGGCAGCTTCTTCCGCGGCGAGCTATGTGAGTACACCGTTGAAGGGCACACCGATAGTGGTGAAGGCGACACGCCCGGGGCTGCTTTTGAACGCTCGCTGCAAATGGCCCGTGGCGTTGCACGCGGATTGGTGGGCTCAGGTGTCGAACCGTTTCGTGTGGGCATTCGCCCGCAAGGGTCGACTGTGCCGTTGGGCGCCAATGACACAGCCGCCGCACGCAGGCGCAATCGGCGCATCGAAATCTTGGTGCGGAGGACTCCGTGAGCACGGGGCACAACGCAACACACGGACCAGGTGCAGACACCGCACTAGTGGATGCTCCAAGCAGCGACGCAGCGATTGCGCCAGCAGCGGAAACTCACGACAACGGTGGCCACAAGCACAGCGAGCAGGCTGCGCATGAGGAACACGCTGGCGGCCATGGTGGAGGCCACGGAGGTGGTCACCGCAAGAAGCATCATGCCCCAGACGGCGCACCACCGGGCGCTCCTTTGTGGATGCTGAGTTTCGCGGACATGATGACCAACCTGCTCACTTTTTTCATTCTCATGGCGGCCTACACCAAGAGCGACATGGGCATTCAGTTCGATGATTTCATCGGATCAATCAAGCAGGATTTGAGTCCGGTGTCGCTGTCAGGCAGTGGGCTTGGGCACGACACAGCGTTTCAGTTCGGCGCGGGTCGCGTTGTTTACCGCGGCGCGAATCCGGTGAACACCGAAACGCTTGTGGAAGCCGGTGGCGGCATGACCAACTTGAATCGCGACCGCCTGCGCGAAGTGCTGGTGCATTCCATGGCTGGGGCCGGCGAACGCACGCTGCCCACACCCATCTTATTTTCGCCTGGTGACAGCGTGCTCAGTGCAGGGCAAATGGAATTGCTGCAGCAACTGGGTTCGATGCTGGCCATGGGCAACTACCCCGTCAAGGTTGATGGCTACGCTTTCGCCGAAGGCTCGGATGTGGATGCGGGCTGGGAACTGTCCACGCGTCGCGCATTGGCTGCAGGCAATGTGTTGGAGGCTTCCGGCGTGGCACGCGAGCGCCTCGCCATCACGGGGCATGGCATGTTGCTGCAAGGTAAATGGAGTGGCATCGAAGGCGCGGCGCTGCCGCAAAACCGCTACGGCCGCCGGTCGGTCTTAATCACTTTGGGAGAGGAGCACTAATGGCCTGCAGCGAGACACGCACCACGCTGCGCTACTTGCGTGGCGAGCTTTCAGATCGCGGAGCTGCGCGTTGCGCCGAGCACCTACACACTTGCACCGAGTGCCGGGCCACCATGCGCTTTGGCGCCGAAACCATGCTTGCGGCCCGCGACGAAGAAGAGAACCCGAGCATCGACGCCAGTGGCGTGCGCGAGTCCATGCGCCCAGTTGCGACCTCGGCAGCGGCCACGCCGTCGCGCGGGGCCTTTGGCTTGCGCGGGCTTTTCGTTGGGCGTCCCGCAACTGCGGGGCAGTCCAGCCGCCCGCGTTGGATCCTCATGCTCGGCACTGCCGCCGTCATCATGTGGTTGGTACTGCGTGGCGGTAATGAAACGCCTGCCGTTCAGGCCGCGTCGATCAGCCCCGCGAAGGCTGCACTGGCGGAAGGTCAGCCCTTTGTTGATTCCCCTTCAGGCTTGCTGGCCGGGCGCCCTCGTGCCGTCAGCGCGCTGCTGCCCGCTGGGGCGGCGGAGTTCCGCGTTCTCATCATCGACGCCGCGGGCCAAGTCTGCTGGTCGGCAGCGCATCGCGCGGGCCAGCCCGGCGTGTTGGCTGTGGACGAACAAGGTGGCCAGCGCGTGCTTGCGCCGTTCCCAACAGCCGAGCAGTTGCCGCTGGAAGCGGGCCAGCCTTACGGCATTTCCATTGTGATTCCGGGGGCGCGCATGTCGGCCAGCACGCGTTTCACATTGGACCAAGCGGCAGCTCCAGCAGCCTCACAATCCGCACCGGCTACGGCGCCGCGCTGAACGCACTTCGCAGACTGTGACCAGCGGCTATCCTCGGCCACGAGGTATCGCGATGCGTCATCAGCGCACTAAAACTTGTGGCGAATGCCGCTTGAGTCATGTCGGGGAACGCGTGGTTTTGAATGGCTGGATTCAGGCTGTTCGTGACCACGGCGGGCTCATGTTCATTGACTTGCGCGACCGCTACGGTTTCACGCAAGTGGTGGCCGACCCGACGCAGCACGCCCAACTCGCTGAAGTGGGGCCTGAATGCGTCATCGCTGTGGTGGGCACTGTGCGTGCGCGGCCTGCGGAAGCCCGCAACGCCAACCGCAGCACCGGCGATATCGAAGTCGCAGCGCTGGAAATCGAAGTGCTGAATACGACCAAGGTGCCGCCCTTCGAAGTCACCGACGAGTGCCGCACGCGCGAAGAGCTGCGCTTGGAACACCGTTACATCGACATGCGCCGCCGCCCCGTGTTGGCTGCTATGGAACTGCGCAGCCGCCTCAATTTCTTGATTCGCCAAAGCATGGTGGGGCAGGGCTTCATGGAGGTGGAAACACCGGTCCTGATGAAGACGTCGCCCGAAGGCGCGCGAGATTTTTTGGTGCCCTCAAGAGTGCATCCGGGCTTGGCCTACGGCCTGCCGCAATCGCCCCAGTTGTTCAAGCAAACCCTGATGGTCTGCGGTATCGACAAGTATTTCCAGATTTGCAAATGCTTCCGCGACGAAGATTTGCGTGCCGACCGCCAGCCCGAGTTCACACAGTTGGACATGGAAATGAGCTTCGTGCGCCAAGAGGATGTGTTCGCGGTCATGGAAAAGCTCATGACTGGCGTGTGGAGTGAACTTGCAGGCAGCACGGTGACTGCGCCGTTCCCGCGCATGACATGGGACGCATCCATGACGCACTTTGGCTCGGACAAACCTGAGACGCGTTTCGGGTTGGAGCTGTTCGACTTCGCCGAACGCGCGCGCGTGTCGCCCTTCAAGGTGTTCAGCCAAACCATGACGGCGCCGCAGGGCACCGTGCGCGGCATGGTTGTTCCTGGTGGCGCGGCGTTGCCGCGGCGTGTGATCGACGAATCCGAAGCTGTGGCGAAGTCCTACGGCATGGGCGGGCTCGCTTGGGTGAAGCTCGGTGCCGAAGGGCCGCAGGGGCCGTTGTCGAAGTTTTTGGGCCCAGAAGATCTTGCAGCGTTGAAGTCCTTCGGCGCGAATCAAGGCGACCTTGTGGTGTTCACTGCTGGCCGTTTCGAACCGGCACTGAATGCACTTGGCCAAGTGCGCTTGCATTACGGGCGCGAGCTGAAGCTCATCGACACCAAGCAGACGCACTTCGTGTGGATTACCGATTTCCCAATGTTCGAATGGAACGAAGACGAGAAGCGCTTTGAAGCGAAGCACCACATGTTCACAGCGCCGACGGAAGCGCTGCCTCCTGTTGGTGGCGATCTGTCGCACCTGAAAGCCAGCCTCTATGACCTTGTGCTGAACGGTAATGAAATCGGCTCGGGCAGTATTCGCATTCATCAGCCCGAAGTGCAGGCGCAGGTCTTCGCACATGTAGGCCTGACGCCCGAACAAGCGCAGGACAAATTCGGTTGGTTCTTGCGGGTGCTGGAATACGGCGCACCACCGCACGGTGGCATTGCCCTCGGCATCGACCGCATCGCGATGATTCTTGCGGGGGCAACGTCGCTGCGCGATGTCATTGCCTTCCCCAAGAGTGCGAGCGGCGTGTGCCCGCTCACTCAATCGCCTTCAGCCCCCGACGAGCGCCAATGGCGCGAGTTGCACCTGCGTCCGGAGGCCTGAGTTCGAAATAGAGGGCAGCAAGGCTAGGAAAGCCCACGCGCTTGACGACGGTGGGGAGGCGCTGCTAAACCTTCGAACCGTCGTGCGCTCAGGGGATCGCTCTGTCCCTGTCGCCACGGGCCCGCGCCCAGCGCGGAATCCGGCCTGCGGTTGTAACCGTGGCCATGTCCGGCCTCTCCTTCGCGAGAGGCCAACGAAACGAGAGCGTATGGACGAATCCGCATCACAGCGGGTCATCACGGTGACCCTGCGCGACGGTGCACGGAAGGAACTGCCGCAAGGCGCCACCATCCGTGACCTCGCGGCTAGCATCGGCGAGCGCCTCGCAAGCGCCACCGTGGGCGGGCGTATCGACGGCATCACCGAAATCCGCGACCTGCGCACGGTCCTGCGCGGCGACTGCCGCGTGGACATCATCACCGCGGACAGCGAAGCGGGCCTTGAAGTCCTGCGCCACAGCGCGTCGCACATCATGGCCGATGCGATCTTGGCGCTGTGGCCCAGTGCGAAGCTGGCCATCGGGCCCTCCATTGCCGACGGTTTCTACTACGACATCGATCTCGAGCACCGCATCACCCCGGAAGACTTGCCACGCATCGAAGCCGAGATGCAAAAGGTGATTGCGGCGGATAGCGCCTTCGAGCGCTGCACCGTAGACCGCGACGCCGAAGTGCTGCGCGCTCGTGCGCGCGGCGACATTTACAAAGCCGAGTTGATGGAAGGCCTCGCGGCAGACGCTGAAGTGACTTTCTATCGCCACGGTGCTGGCCGATTCGAAGACCTTTGCCGCGGGCCCCATGTGCAAACCACAGGGCAAGTGAAGTGCTTCCGGGTGCAACGCGTGGCCGGTGCGTATTGGCGCGGCGACGAAAAGAACAGGATGCTACAGCGCATCTACGGCACTGCATTCCACGCCAAGAAGGATCTGGACGATCACTTGGCGCGTCTGGCAGAGGCGCAGAGGCGCGACCACCGCAAGCTCGGTCGCGAGCTCGGCCTGTTCTTGATGGACCCTGTGGCACCTGCGAGTCCGTTCTTCTTGCCCAAAGGCACACTGCTTTACAACCGCCTGCAACAGCACATGCGCGAGCTGTACCGCGAGCATGGTTACCAAGAGGTCATCACCCCGCAGATCTTTGATGTGTCGCTGTGGCATAAATCTGGCCACTATGTGCACTACAAAGACAACATGTTCTTCACTCATGTGGATGAGCGTGAATGCGCCGTGAAGCCCATGAACTGCCCAGCGCACACTTACATCTACGCGGCGGACAAGCGCAGCTATCGCGATCTGCCTTTGCGTATTGCAGACTTCGGACGCCTGCATCGCGCTGAACTCAGCGGCGTCACCAGCGGGCTCACTCGTGTGCGCAGCTTCTGCCAAGACGACGGGCACATCTTCGCCGCGCCAGAGCAGATCCAGTCCGAAATCACAGCGCTCATCGCCATGGTTCGTGGGGTGTACAACCTCTTCGGCTTCAACACGCTGAAGGTGTTCCTCTCCACACGCCCGAAGGAATCCGTGGGCAGCGATGCCATATGGGAGCGTGCCGAAGCGGGCTTGCGTGAGGCGCTCAATGCCAACGGCGTGGAATTCACGGTCAACCCTGGCGACGGCGCTTTCTACGGGCCGAAGATCGACTTCATTGTGCTCGATGCCCTGAAGCGCGAATGGCAGTTGGGCACTATTCAACTCGACTTCAATTTGCCCGAGGCCTTCGACCTCAATTACGATGCCAGTGACGGCACGCAGCAGCGGCCAGTGATGATTCACCGAGCCATCATGGGCTCGCTGGAACGCTTCATCGGCATCCTCATCGAGCACACCGGCGGGGCGTTCCCCTTCTGGCTAGCGCCAGAGCAAGCGCGCGTGTGCACCATTTCCGACAGCCACGAGCCTTGGGCGCGCGAAGTCAACGCAGCGCTGCAAGCTGCAGGCGTGCGTGTGGCCACCGATTTCTCCAACGCCAAGACGGGCGCGAAAATTCGCGATGCGCGTCTGGCGCGAGTGCCTTTCACCTTGGTGGTGGGAGGCCGCGAGTGCGAGGACCGCACCATTGCGGTTCGAGAGCGTCCGGATGTGGACCGGGGGGTCATGGGCCTTCCCGCACTGCTGGCACTCTTCAGTGAGTTAGAGAGGAGCAAAGCATGATTCATCACGAGGAAGCTTCGGTTTGAGCCCCCCACCCTTTGATCGTCGCGGCGGCCCAGCCCCGCGTCCGCAGCACCGCATCAATCACATGATTCGCGTGCCTGAGGTGCGTCTCCTTGGAGACGAAAACGAGCAGCTTGGCGTGGTGACCACAGAGCGCGCACGAGAAATGGCGCGCGAAAGCGGCATGGACTTGGTGGAAATCTCGCCAATGGCTGTGCCGCCGGTTTGCCGCATCATGGACTACGGGAAGTTCAAATACGAACAGAAGAAGCGCACCTCGGAGTCGAAGAAAAAGCAGCATGTCATCCAAGTCAAGGAACTGCGGCTGCGCCCGCGCACGGGCGACCACGATATCGACGTGCGCTTGAAGCAGGCGCGCGAGTTCTTGGCAGCCGGGGACAAGGTTTCGGTGACTGCGGTGTTCCGCGGTCGTGAAGTCACGCACCCCGAGTTGGGCATGGACATGTTGCAGAAGTTTGCTGAGGACCTGAAAGATGTCGCTCGTGTGGAGCGCACAGGTGGCCTCGAAGGCAAGCGAATCACAATGATCCTGATTCCCGTCCGCCGCAACGGCTGACGGAATGGAGAAAGAACGATGCCGAAATTAAAAACCAACAAGTCAGCCGCGAAGCGTTTCAAGCTGACGGGCACGGGCAAGGTGAAGCGCACGCGCGCCGGTAAGAGCCACCTCATGGTGACTTTCAGCGGGAAGCGCGTGAGACGCCTGCGCAAGGCCGGTCTCGTGTGCAAGCGGGAAGAGAAGAACATTAAGCGCATGCTGCTCGCCTAAGGCCGAGCGAAGGAGAACTCACATGAGAGTAAGAAACGGACCGGCACGCAAGAAGCGTGTGAAGAAGCTGCTGAAAGCCGCAAAGGGCTATCGCGCAGCAAAGGGCACGAACTACCGTCAGGCCAAGCAGACCGTGCAACGCGCGGGCCGCTATGCCTTCATCGATCGCCGCCGCAAGAAACGCGAATTCCGCTCGTTGTGGATCCTGCGCATCAACGCCGCTGTGCGTGCAGCAGGTTTGAACTATTCGAGGTTCATCTCGGGCCTGCGCAAGGCCGGAGTGATCATCGACCGTCGCCAGTTGAGCGAACTCGCCATCAATGACGAGGGCGCCTTCATGACCCTGCTCGAAACCGCCCGCAAGGCGTCCTAAGGCACCACGACGATGAACGGCGCTGGTGGCATCGATGCCCTCGTTGCGGTCGCCGCAGCAAAGGACGAGTGTCGCCAGCGCATGCTCGACGCGCCGACGGCGGAGGCTTTGGCCTCCGCCCGCGCCGCGGCGCTGGGCCGCGAAGGCCGCCTAACCGCGCTGATGGAGCTACTAAAAACAGCCCCGCGCGAACAGAAACCCGCCTTGGGTGTGGCGCTGAATGCTTTCAAGAACGAGTTGACGGAATTGGCGGCAGTGCGCGCCACCGAACTTGGCTCTGTGGCAACTGTGCTTGCACGCCAAGATGTCACCTTGCCAGCAGCAGCGCTGGAACGCGGTTCTTTGCACCCACTCACGCAAACAGAACGCCGCGTGGTGCAGGTGCTCAAAGGTCTTGGGTTTTCCGTAACCGATGGGCCTGAAGTCGAAGACGAGCATCACAATTTCGTGGCGCTGAATATTCCGGCGGGCCATCCGGCGCGCGAACCTTCCGACAATTTCTATTTGGCCGGAGTGCCGTGGCTGTTGCGCTCGCAGACTTCGACGGTGCAGATTCGCACCATGGAAGAGAAGCAGCCGCCGTTGCGCGTGTGCGCGCCGGGCCGTGTGTTCCGCCCTGACGAGGTGGATGCCACGCACCACTACATGTTCCATCAAGTCGAAGGGCTCGCGGTGGGCGAGGGTCTGACCATGGCCGATCTCAAGGGCACGCTGTTGCTCTTCTTCCGCGGTCTTTTCGGCGACGATGTGGAATTGCGTCTACGCCCCAGCTTTTTCCCGTTCACCGAGCCCAGCGCCGAAGTGGATGTGCGTTTCCCTGGCCGCGGTTGGGTAGAAACGGGTGGTTGCGGCATGGTTGATCCAGCGGTGTTCACGGCCGTGGGCATCGACCCTGAACGCTGGAGCGGATTCGCCTTCGGGCTGGGCTTGGAGCGTTTGGCGATGCGCCATTTCGCCGTGCCCGATATCCGCCATTTCACGGAAAACGATGTGCGCTTCTTGCGCCAATTGGGCTGACGATGCGCGCAGCAGCGGAATGGATCACTTCTTTCCTCGCAGGCCCCAAGCCCTCGGCAGCGCGTCTGGCCGCGTTGCTCACTGATAGCGGTACGGAAATTGAAACCTGTGAAAAGGGCGCGGCTGGCTGGTTCCTCGAAGCGGCCATCACTTCGAATCGCCCTGACGAGTTCAGTCATCTTGGGTTAGCACGCGATGTTGCTGCGGTGCTTGGCCGCGTTTTGGTGCTGCCGCCGCACGAGGCGCAGGCCACGGGGCCCGCCACCGCTACGAAAGTGCGCGTCAGCGTCGAAGATGCAGCGCGCACACCGCGCTACACCGCGCGCGTCATCACCGGCCTTAGCAATGGGGTTTCACCTGAGTGGATGCAACGCCGCTTGCTCGCAGCAGGGCAGCGCCCCATCAACGCGGTGGTGGATATCACCAACTATGTGATGCTCGAATGCGGGCAACCGCTGCACGCGTTCGACCTCGCGCGCTTGAACGGAGCGGCGCTGTGCGTGCGCGCCGCGCGGCCGGGCGAAAAGCTCGCAGCGCTGAATGGCAAAGCACTGCTGCTAGGCGCTGAAGATCTGGTCATCGCAGATGCCGCTGGCCCGCAGGCCTTGGCTGGCGTGATGGGTGGCACGGGTTCTGAAGTCACCTCGAACACAACGAGCATCGTGATTGAAGCGGCGGTGTTTGATGCGCGCACGGTGCGTTCTGCTGCGCGGCGCCATCAATTGCGCACGGAATCGGGGCATCGCTTTGAACGCGGCGTCGATCGCTCTGCTTGCTCGCGAGCCGGCGAACGCGCGGCGCGTTTGGTGCTGGAATTGTGCGGCGGCACACTGTGCACCGAGAGCGTGGATTGCGGTGGCGCGGGCGACAGCCACAGCCCCATCAGTTTCCGCCCCGCTGCTGTGCGGCGCGTCATGGGTGTGGCCATGCCTGCGCGCAAGATGCGTGCTTGGTTCGAGGCGCTGGGTTGCACCGTTGCGGAGGCCACGGATTGTTGGAATGTCACAGCACCGCGCTGGCGCCACGATCTGCACCGTGAAATCGATCTCGTGGAAGAAGTGGTGCGCCTTGCGGGGCTTGCGCGCATTCCCGAACGATTGTCGATGCCGCTGATGGTGGCCACCGAGCCGCCGGTGCGTCTGCTGCGTGCAGAAGCACAAGACTTGCTGGCAGGGCTTGGTTGCCACGAATGCGTCACTCCAGATTTCGTTCGCGAAGGTGCCGAAGCTGCCGCAGACTTGCACTTGCAAGCGATTGCGTTGGTTGCGCTGGTGCCTGTGCGCTCCGGTGAAGGCGTGTTGCGCCGTTCGCTGTTGCCTTCACTGCTGAAGGTGGCGCGCCTCAACCAAGACCAAGGCAACGGCACCCCGGCGCTGTTCGAAGTCGGCCCGGTGAATGCGCTGGGGGCCGCGAATGCGCCAGTGCGGCGTCAACTCTTGGGTGTGCTGTTAGCGGGCGAATGGCGCACGGCTCGCGCTGTGCTGGATGCAGTGCTGGCATTGCGCGGCGTGTCCGCATCGCCGGAGGCGTTGGACGCCTCGCCAGAGGCGATGGAAGCTGCTTGTTCAGCGTTGGACGCTGCGTCCAGTGCGCGCTTCTGCAAGGGTGAGCAAGTGTTGGCGTTCCTCGGCACACCCGTTGCGGCGCTGCTGCAAGGCTTGCGCCACAAACCGCTTTACCTCGAAGTCGATCTGGAAGCATTGGAGGCTGCGGGCACCACGCAGCGGCGCTTCGCAGGTTTGCCACGCTATCCAGCCATGGTGCGCGATCTGGCACTCAAGGTGGCGGATGCCGTGCCCTACAGCGCGGTGGAGAAAGCCGTTCACGGCGCCGGCGCAGCCGACATCGAGGCGCTGGATTTATTCGACCTCTACCGCGGCGCTTCCATCGGTGCCGGGATGAAGAGCCTGAACATCCGCATCACTTTCCGCTCTGCCTCCGGCACACTCACTGCAACTGAAGTCGATCAGCGTTTGCAGCGCATTGTCGTGCACATCGCCGCCGCCACCGCCGCCGAAGTCCGCGGCGCCTGACCTGCGCGGGGTTTCAGCCCAGCAAGAATAATCAGTGCGCTCGATACGCTGCTGCGCCTACAATGCGCGCGAGGTTCTGCGGGGTGCGTCACGGTACGGCGCCTCCGGCCCACGAACATGATTTGTGGAAGCCGCCGCGTGGGTTCGTCGGAATGCCCTCCGGGCTTAGGTCCGGGTTCAAGGGAATCTTGTCGAACTGCCATGCAGGTTTCCGCCCTCAGAGCTTTGGCTCGCGAGGCATCAGCCAGCCGAACGGCCCACGCGGTTCCTCACTTTTTCGCTGTGGAGCAGTGTGCACTCTGGCAGCGGCAGCGAGGTTGGTGCATACTCCGCCTGCGTTCGAAGCGCCCTGGGGAGGGCCGCATGATGCATCACATTCCGGAACGCCGTCGACCATGGCGTTCTGTTCTTGTTTTGGCGGTGGTTGTTTTGGCGGGCTCGCTGATCTGGCTGGTGAAGCCGGGCCGCGCCGCAGCATCGTTGTCGGCACAGGTTCCAGGCGCGCAGAGTGTGCTGTCTGCAACAGCACCCGTGCCCACACAACAAGATAGTGCGGCACCACCTGCTGCAACGCCGCCGACGCTGCCCGTTGTGTTGGCGAATCCACAGGTGGCATGTGCGACCACAGTCATCGCGAATGCGGCGCCAGTGCCAAGCGGCGCGCAGGCTGTGGTTGTTGGTATCGAACAAGCGAAGGCGGAAATCGCAGCGCTGGAAGCGGCGCGCGACACGCCGCGGCTGCGGCGCGCGCTGGGACGCGCGGTGGTGCGCGATGACTTGGATGCGGCTTGGCGGCGCAGTCTCTGGCCGCGGTTAGAGCAATTGAATGCAGCCATCGTTTTTGCGGTGGAGCCAGCGGACGGTTTCAGCGTCGAGCTTGTGCGCAAAGGCGACACCCTCTGGAGCCTCTGCCAACGCCTGAAGCGCAACGCCAAGATTGATGTGGCCCCCGGGCTGATCTCTTCGATCAATCATGTGCCTGCCTCGGGTTTGAAGGCCGGTACGAGATTGAAGGTGCCGAGCGCGGAAGTGAGTGTGGTGGTCGACAAGAGCGACTTCAGGCTGTATCTGCTTCTGGACGGTGTGGTGATTCACCATGTGTCTGCAGGTATTGGCCGCGAAGGTCTGACCCCTGAAGACACATTCAGCATCAGCAGTCGCATCGTGCGTCCAGACTGGACGGACCCGGCAACAGGCAAGACCATCCGCTACGGCGAGCTTGGCCACAAAATCGGTGGGCGCTGGCTGGGGTTTTCGCGGAGCGGCAAGAAGACCGGGTGGGGGATCCACGGCACAGTGGAGCCCTTGAGCGTGGGACAAGCCATGTCGGATGGTTGCATTCGCCTCGCCGAGGACGACCTCGTGCGGATCTTCGAGTGGATTCCGGAGGGCACGGAGGTGCTCATTCGGCCATGAATCCAGCTGTGTGGAAGCCTCGCGTTGCACTGATATGATCCGCGCGCACTTCGGCCGGATTGCGGTTGAAGACGCAGCAACCCAGTGGAGTGAGCATGGATTTCCAATACGCAAACGTACTGTTCGGCCTGCTGTTTGGGGCGGGGTTTGTCGTCTTGAATGTGTCTATCGTGAACCGCATTCTGGCGCCGAAGGTCATCGACCCAGAGAAGACCACCACCTACGAATGCGGCGAGCCCACAATCGGCAGCGCTTGGGTGCGTTTCGATATGCGCTTCTACACCGTGGCGCTTGTTTTCTTGGTGTTCGAAGTGGAAGTGGCCCTGTTGTTCCCGTGGGCCGCTGCCTACGACACCCTCACCCAGGCTGGCGGCCTGTTTGCATTCGTGGAAGTGCTGCTGTTTCTGGTGATTCTCGGCCTCGGCTATGTGTATGTGTGGCGCAAAGGCGATCTCGACTGGGTGAAAGCCACAGACGCGCAGACATCGAATGAAACGGTGGGCGTGGACAACGCCGCCAACGGCAACTGAGTGGAGAGCAGCAAAATGTCAGAGACTCTCGATCAGGAATTGATGCTGGGCACCGAGTCGCCTTTGCAGGACAACATCCTCATCACCCAAGTTGACAAGCTCATCAACTGGACCCGGCGTTCGTCGGTCTGGCCAATGACTTTCGGGCTCGCATGCTGCGCCATCGAAATGATGGCCACCGGCGCTTCCACCTATGACATCGACCGGTTTGGGTCTGGGCCCTTCCGTGCCACGCCGCGCCAAGCCGATTTGATGATCGTCGCGGGCACGGTGAGCCACAAAATGGCACCGCGCGTGAAGCGACTGTTCGATCAGATGCCGGAGCCTAAGTTCGTGCTGGCCATGGGCGCCTGCACTGTTAGCGGCGGCCCTTACATCAAACACGGCTACCACGTGCTCAAGGGCGTCGACCGCATTGTGCCGGTGGATGTCTATGTGCCGGGCTGCCCTCCGCGCCCCGAAGCACTCTTGGAGGGCCTGTTCCGCATCCAAGAGAAGATGGAACGCGAGCGTTTGTTCGATCGCACCCGCGTCGGCGCACGCCCGAAGATTTTGGTGGAGTAGAGGAGCGCGCATGAACAGAGCAAGCATTGTTGCTGATGTGCGCAAGGCCTTCGGCGAGCGCATCACCGAGGTGGATGAAGCGGCGTTAGAGCCGTTCATTCGCTGCGAGCCCGCCACTTGGCCCGAGCTTGCGCGGTTCCTAAAGGACCGTTGCGGTTTGGACATGCTTGTGTGTCTGAGCGGCATCGACCGCGGCAAAGGCGTTGGGTTAGAGGCGGTCTACAACGTGGAGCGCTGCGATGCGCAGCGTGCCGGGATCGCCGTGAAAATTCGCGTGCCCTATGAGGACGCAGTGATTCCCAGTGTCGAGACAGTGTGGCGCACGGCCGATTGGCACGAGCGCGAAGCGTGGGACTTGCTCGGGATTCGCTTCGCAGGCCACCACAATTTGGTGCGCATTCTGTGCGCTGAAGATTGGGAAGGCCATCCGTTGCGCAAAGACTACAAGTCCCCTGATCGCTACCACGGGATTAAGAACAATGTTGTCTGACTCCACGCGAACAAATGCAGTGACTTCCGGCAGCGCCGATCTGCGCACCGAGGAAATGCTGCTGAACATGGGGCCGCAACACCCGGCAACTCACGGGGTGCTGCGCGTGTTGGTGCGCACCGACGGCGAGGTGGTGCTGGATTGCGAACCGCATGTGGGCTATCTGCACCGCTGCTTCGAGAAGCACTGCGAATCAGTGACCACTCTGCAATCCGTGCTGTACACAGACCGCCTCGATTACCTCACTGCCATGGGGAACAATTGGGGCTTTTGTATGGCTGTGGAAAAGCTCTATGGCCCCGAGCTGGTCATTCCCGAGCGCGCGCAATACATCCGCGTTATCTGCCAAGAGCTGAACCGCATTGCGTCGCACTTGCTGGCTATCGGCACCTACGGCATGGATGTCGGTGCGATCACGCCCTTCCTGTATTGCTTCCGCGAGCGCGAGAAGATCCTGACGATTTTCGAGCATATTTGCGGGCAACGCCTGAACTACAACTACATTCGTCCAGGCGGCGTTGCCTACGATGTTGATGACGCCATGCTGGCGCTGATCAAAGACTTCTGCGGGTACTTCCTGCCGAAGGTTGACGAATACGACGACTTGCTGAGTGGCAATGACATTTTCGTGCAGCGTACGGCCAATGTGGGTGTGCTGTCGGCGAAACTGGCCATTGACTACGGCTGCACTGGCCCGGTGTTGCGCGGCTCGGGTGTGCCTCGCGACTTGCGCAAGGACCAGCCCTACGGCATTTACGATCGCTTCAAATTCGAGGTGCCGGTGGGGCGCGGCGAACGCGGCAGCGTCGGCGATTGCTACGACCGTTACATGGTGCGCGTGCGCGAAATGCGTGAGAGCACCAGCATCGTGCAGCAAGCGCTGAAGGGCATTCCTGCTGGCGAGATACGCTCGTCGAAGATCAAAGCGAAAGTGCGGCCGCCGAAGGGCGAGGCGTTCACGCGCATCGAGAATTCCCGCGGCGATTTGGGCTTCTATGTGGTTTCCGAAGGCAAAGAAGTGCTGTATCGAGTGAAGTGCCGCGCGCCCAGCTTCCACAACATTGCAGTGCTGCCAGAAATCTCGCGCGGTTCAATGATCGCGGATCTCATTGCAATCATCGGCAGCCTGGACATCGTGCTTGGTGAGGTGGATCGATGAGCATGGACACCAAAACACTGGTGGACTGGGTGTTGGGCAGCGATGCCGGTTTCTGGTGGCGTTTCGCTGGTGTCGCTGCAGCTTGGGCACTGCCCATCACGCTGTGGGTTTCGCTGGTGGGTCTGATCAGCATCTGGCTTGAACGCAAAATTTCAGCCCACATTCAATGTCGCTTAGGCCCGATGGAAGTGGGCCCACACGGCGCGCTACAGACGATTGCCGACGGCGTGAAGCTACTGGCCAAAGAAGATCTCATTCCTGACGGTGCCGACCGCATGTTGTTTGCGCTGGCGCCCATCCTCGCGTTCGCGGGCACATTTGTGTCCTTCGCGGTGATTCCATTCGGGCCAGATTTGATCATTACGGACCTCGACACCGGGCTCTACTTCTTGGCGGCCATTGGTTCGCTGGAAGCCATTGGCGTTATTGCCGCTGGTTGGGCATCGAATAACAAGTGGGCGCTGTTTGGTTCGGTGCGTGCAGCCACCCAAGTGGTTTGCTACGAAATCCCCATGGGATTGGCCTTCGTCACGGTGGCCGCAGTGGCGGGCACTCTCAGCATGACGGAGATCGTCGAGCAACAGAACGGCATGCTGTGGAACTGGTACTTGTTCCGCAATCCGTTTATGCCGCTGGCATTCATCAGCTACTACATCGCATCGTTAGCGGAATGCAAACGCGCGCCTTTCGATTTGCCGGAAGCGGAATCGGAATTGGTTTCAGGATTCCACACCGAATACTCTGGTATGCGCTTCGCCATATTTTTCTTGGCTGAATACGCAGCCATGTATGTGGTGTCAGCGCTGGCGGTGGTTCTCTTCTTGGGCGGCTGGTACACAGGCATTGCTCCTGTGGACAAGGCGCTGGCCGCGAGCCCGCTGTGGGGCAATGTGGTCGGAGCGCTGGTGATCATCACCAAGTCTTTCGCACTGATCTTCGTGCAGATGTGGTTGCGCTGGACGCTGCCCCGCGTGCGCTTGGATCAGATGATGCACTTGTGCTTGAAGGTGATGGTGCCTATCGGCATGTTTGTGCTGGTATTCGCTGCGCTGTGGCAAGCGCTGCTCCCCTACGCCGGTGCACTGAATGGGCGCGAGGCCCTTTATCCAACCCTTGGCAGCGTCACGGGGTTGGTGGTGTTCCTGGTTCTTGTCATCGGCGGCTGGATGTGGGTGCGCGGCGTTATCCGCGCCACGACCAGCTACAAAACTGCGAATTACAGGACCTGAGGGAAGGAGCGAGCACTATGGGAACCCTCTCGACCTATTTCGGACGCATCCATGACTCGGCCAAGACCGTCGTCGTGGGCATGGGCATTACTTGGCGCTACATGGTGCGCCCCAAGGAAATCATCACCATCGAGTACGGCTCGAAGAACCGCGCCCCGAAGGAACGCTACATCCCCGATCGCCATCGCGGCATCCACTACCTCGAAAGCGAGAAGTGCATCCATTGCCACATCTGTGAAAAAGCGTGCCCGGTGGACTGCATCGTTATGGATGGTTCCCGCGAGCCGTTTGAAGGCGCGTGGCAGGGTGATGGCACTCACATTTCGAAGTTCACGCTCGACTTGAACAAGTGCATCTTCTGCAACCTGTGCTGCGAGCCTTGCCCCAAGGATTGCATTCACATGGGCCAAGAATTTGACATGGCGGGGTTCACTCGCTCGAACGGAGTCAAGAACTTGCTGACCGATGCGCCGTGGAGCAACGCCGATCGCAGCCGCGAAGCAGCAGCGCGCACGCTGATCGAAGCGGCCGAAGCTGAAGCCAAAGCACGCAAGGCGGCAGCGAAGAAGCCAGCGTGAAGGAGACCGTGGTGGACATCGACTTCGGAACAATCATGTTCTTCGCCTTGGCCATTGTGGCGGTGGTGCCAGCCTTCATGGTGGTGCTGGCGCGCGACATCGTGCGCGTGGCCTTTTGGCTCCTCGCCAGCCTCTGTGGCGTGGCAGGGCTCTACATCTTGCTGGGTGCCGACTTCCTCGGCCTCACTCAAGTGCTGGTGTACATCGGCGGCATCTTGGTGCTGATTCTGTTCGGCATCATGATGACTTCGAAGGATCCGCTGCACGAGAAGGCTACTGCAAGCGGCAAGCGTTCGCCGGTGACGGGGTTGGTGACCGGCGCTCTGGTGTTTGCTGTGTTGGCAGCGGTCATTGTTGGCGTTGGGTTTGAAGAGAATAAGGGCGTGTCTGGCGGCGAGCCCACAACTACGAAACTTGGCGAAGTGCTGCTGACGGATTATGTCCTGCCCTTCGAATTGGTTTCCGTGCTGCTGCTGTTCGTGCTGTGCGGGGCGGCGTATATGGCGCGTCGCCGTCGGGAGGATGCCCATGCTTGAGGTGTCACTACAGCATTACTTGCTGGTTGCCGCGCTGTTATTCGCCGCTGGCGTCGGCGTGATCATCTCGCGGCGAAATGCCATCGCGGTGTTGTGCGGCGTCGAGCTGATCTTGAATGCCGCCGCGCTCAACTTCGTGGCCTTCAATCGCTATGCGGCGCCCGCTGGTCGCTTGGACGGCCAAGTATTCACCATCTTCATCATTATTCTTGCAGCAGCGGAAGCCGCCATCGCGCTGGCCATCCTGCTCAACCTCTTCCAGCAAACCAACACCGTGGACGTCGACGAGGCGGACACGATGAAGGAATAGTTGCATGCAGACGCCTGACACAATCATCATTGCGCTGCTGATCGTCGCGCTGCCGCTAGCAGCGTGGACCATCGGCTTCTTGCATGCAGCAGTGCGCCGTCGCCTGCCTTCGGGGCAAGACTGGATCAGTACTTGCGCCGTCGGCGGTTCACTAACTCTGTCGCTGTACCTGCTCTTCAGCCAAGTGATGGCCGGGCCCAGCGGCATGCAGGCGGTGACTCATAGCTGGCGCTGGTTTGCCATCGGCAGCGGAGACCACGCCTTCGTTCTGAACTTCGATGTGCTAGTGGACAACCTCACTGTTGCGATGTTTTGTGTCGTGAACATCGTGGCATTCCTCGTGCATGTGTACAGCCGCTCATACATGCACGGCGAAGATCGTTATCCGCGATTCTTCCTTCACCTCTCGTTGTTCACTTTTTCCATGCTCGGGTTGCTGGTCACCAGCAATCTGATGATGCTGTTCATCTTCTGGGAATTGGTGGGCGTGTGCTCTTACTTCCTCATCGGGTTCTTCATTCTGAAGAAGTCTGCCGGAGATGCAGCCAAGAAGGCTTTCGTCGTGAACCGCATCGGCGATGCTTGCTTCATGGCCGGCATTTTCATGATCGGCGGATTGTTAGCGAAGCAATGGCCGGGGCAGGATGTGCTCTCCTTCCAGCGCATTTGGGAATCGGTGGCCATGTTGGGGCACGGCAACGGGCCATGGGTTGGGCACGAAACCGAAGTGGCTGTTGCCGGCGTGCTGGTCTTCATGGGCTGCATGACCAAGTCGGCGCAATTCCCACTGCATGTGTGGTTGCCCGATGCGATGGAAGGCCCGACGCCGGTGTCCGCGTTGATTCACGCCGCCACCATGGTGGCGGCTGGCGTGTACATGATTGTGCGCATGTTCCCGCTGATGGCTGGCAAAGGCTATGTCAGCGGCGACTTTCTCGACTCCCCAGCGTTGTGGGTGATTGCCATCGTCGGCGGCATCACCGCGCTATTCAGCGGCACGATTGCGTTGGTGCAAACGGACCTGAAGAAGGGTCTGGCCTACAGCACCTGTTCGCAATTGGGTTACATGGTGATGGCGGTGGGCGTCGGGAGCATTTCCGCCGGCATGTTCCACCTGTTCACGCACGCATTCTTCAAAGCGTGCTTGTTCCTCGGCTCCGGTTCGGTGATTCACGCCGTGCACAGCCAGGAGATGAAGGACATGGGCGGCCTGCGCGCCAAGATGCCCATTACCTACACCACATTCTTGATTTCGTGTCTGGCCATCGCCGGCACGCCACTTTTTAGCGGCTTCTTGTCGAAGGAAGCGGTGCTGGGGCAGGCAGCGGCCTTTGGTGAGCACCACGGCAGCCTTATTGGCTGGGTGCCCTTCGCGCTGGCAGCAGCCACCGCGTTCCTCACGGCGTTCTATATGTTCCGGCTGCTGTTCCTCACCTTCCATGGCAAACCAGGGAACCAGCACAAATTCGAGCACGCGCACGAATCGCCGGCCGCGATGTCCATGCCCTTGGTGGTGTTGGCGGTGCTTGCCGTCATCGCTGGCGGCATCGCGCTGCCCGCGGGTTTGGACTTCGGTACCAGTCATTGGTTCCAAGACCGCGTGAACGATCAAGTGTTGGTGCAAGACACGATGGGTGCAACTCCGGCGTTTGCAGGGATGCAAGCGCACATGGTGCACCGTGCCGAGCCGCTGCCCAATGCGAACGAAGCCGTCACCAGTTTCCACCATCATGCGCATCATGTGCACATGCCGGTGATGCTGATGTCGCTGTGCGCTGTGGTCATCGGTATTGCGGGTGCGTGGCTGCTGTTCGTGCGCCGTCGGGGGCACGATTTAGTGGCTTCGATTCCACCGCTCGCCAAATTCCGCGTTGTACTGAGCAATCTGTATTATGTGGATTGGGTCTATTGCCAGCGTTTGGTGCCCACTGTCAAAGATATCGCCGATTTGGCGAAGGCCTTTGACAAGGGCGTCATCGACGCAACCGTGAATTATGTGGCGCGCTTTGCGTGCGACATTGCGTGGTTTGCTGGCCGTGTGGACGCGATAGTTGTGGACGGTGCGGTGAATGGCTCCGGGGCGCTGATGATGGGCCTCGGGCAGTTCTGCCGCAGTTTTGTGAACGGCAAGATTCAAGATTATGTGAAATACACGGTCTGGGGGCTGGGCGTGCTCATGATCTGGGCAGTGCTGGCTCTGGGCTGATTCATAGACATTCCGGGCTTGCATGCCTGGAGGACGCCCGGGCCGTTCGCGGCCCGAGAGGAGAGAGACGACGATGCTGCTGACGCTTGCAACCTTCCTGCCGCTCTTGGGCATGGTGGTGGTGCTCCTGCTGCCGAAGGACAACAAGAATCTCATCCGCTGGACCGCCACGGCCTTTGCTGTGGCTGCGTTCATCCCGATCTTGATGATCACTGTGGGATATGCGGGTGGTAAGGGTATTCCTGCTCCGGAAACGCTGCGCGCGGAAGCGGCTGCAGTGGTGGCGGCGGCACCGGCTGCCGAGCGTGGGCGCATCACCGCCCTTCTGGCAGATGCTCGTGCGAACACGCCAACGCTGCGCGAGTTCACTCCTGCAGATCCGAAGCACCTGAGTGACGGCGACAAGAAGTCGCTGGCCGCCAAAGCAGAGATTGTGGCGCTAGAAAAAGCGGGGTCGTATGACGCCTGGCATGAAGCATGGGAGCTGACGCTCGCAGCAGCATCGCCTATCAGCCAAGACATTCGTTACATGGAATACGGGACATGGATCCCCGCGCTGAACATTCACTACATGATGGGCACCGACGGGCTCAGCATGCCGCTGATCTTTCTGACAGGCCTACTATGGGTGCTGTGCTTCGTGTACTCGTTCTCGATCGAGAACGGAGTGAAGGGGTACTTCGCGCTATTCTTGCTGTTGCAAACAGGTTTGATTGGTGTGTTCTGCGCGCTGGACTTCTTCTTGTTCTACGTGTTCTGGGAAATCGTGTTGCTGCCGATGTACTTCCTCATCGGTTATTGGGGCGGAGCCAACCGCCTCTATGCCGCCATCAAGTTCTTCATTTACACATTGGTTGGTTCGGTGCTGATGCTGGTGGCCATGTTGGCGCTCTACTGGAAGGATGGTTTCGACACCTTCAACCTGCTGACACTGACTTCACTGTCAGGCAGTTTCGATATCGGGTTCCAAACTTGGATATTCCTGGCGCTGTTCATGGGCTTTGCCATCAAAGTGCCGGTGTTCCCTTTCCACACTTGGTTGCCGGACGCGCATGTACAGGCACCCACGGCTGTATCTGTAGTGCTGGCCGGCGTGCTGTTGAAGATGGGCGGATACGGTTTCTATCGCTTCAGTTACACGCTCGCGCCCGACGCCGGCATTTCTGAAATGATGGTGCTGCTCATCGGCGGCCTGGGTCTGATCAACATTGTGTATGGAGCTCTCTGCGCGATGGCGCAGAAAGATTTCAAATCACTGGTGGCCTATTCATCCGTCAGCCACATGGGTTTCGTGCTGCTGGGTTTGGCAGCCATGACCACGGAGGGCATCCAGGGCTCGGTGCTGCAAATGTTCAATCACGGTGTCAGCTCGGCCATGATGTTCCTCTTAGTCGGCGTGCTCTATGAACGCGCCCACCACCGCGATCTCGACCGCTTCGGAGGCATCGGGCTGCAGATGCCCTACTACACGGGCTTCGCCATCATCGGCTTCTTCGCGAGCCTCGGCTTGCCAGGCCTCAACGGCTTCATCTCGGAAATGCTGGTGTTCATGGGGGCGTTCAATTCCGAGACCTTCTTCGCAGGCAGCAGCACGGTGTTCGCGTTGCCGCGCTGGATCGTCTATCTCGCCTTGCCAGGCGTCGTGCTGACCGCTGGCTACATCCTCTGGACGGTGCAGCGTGTCTACATGGGCACGGCCAAGAAAGAGGAATACAAGACTTTCCCAGACTTGAATTGGCGCGAAGTCTTCAGCCTCACGCCACTGGCTGCGCTGTGCATCATTCTGGGTGTCATGCCGCAATTGGTGCTAGATCCAATGAACGCCACTTTGGATCACTTGCGCGCATTCATCGTCGCAGGCGGCGTGAACTAAGCAGGAGGCACCGAGACTCCTATGCAGAACTCGATTGATACGGCACGCAAAGTTGTGGCGGAAGGCATGTCCGGGCTGTTGCCTGAACTGTTGCTTGCCGCATTAGTCTGCGTCTTGCTGCTTGCTGACTTGTTCCTGCGCGGCGTGAAGCCGCGTGCCACCGCATGGATCGCGGTGGTCGGCTTCGTCGCGTGCGGAGCTGCACTGGTGCAGCGCTACGGCGCGCACGCAGAGATCTTCGGTTGGGTGCAATCCGACGGCCCACGCGGCATGTTGCTGAATGACCACTTCGCATGGTTCTTTCAGATGTTTGTGCTGGCGGCTGCGCTGGTGTGCGTGCCTATGGCAATGGACCATGCCGCCTTCCGTTCGCGCCGCATGGGCGAGTTCTATGCGCTGCTGGCAGCAGCCACCCTGGGCATGTTCCTCATGGCGAGTTCCACCAACTTGCTGATGGCCTACCTCGGAATCGAATTCGCCTCGATGGCCAGTTACCTCGCTACCGCTATCGACAAGCGTGACCGCGCTGGCTCTGAAGGCGGTCTGAAATATGTGATCTACGGGTCGGTGGCGTCCGGCGTGATGATCTACGGCATCTCGCTGCTCTACGGCATGACGGGATCAATGCACTACGGTGACATCGCTCGTGCACTGCAGGTGCACGCAGCCACCGAAGGTCAGCTGATGATTGCAGCCGTGCTGATATTCGCTGGTTTCGCGTACAAGATGGCCGCATTCCCAATGCACTTCTGGTGCCCCGATGTCTACCAGGGCGCGCCCACACCAGTCACAGCATTCTTATCGGTTGCTTCCAAGGCCGCGGGATTTGCCGCCTTTGTGCGCTTCCTCGCAGCCTTCACGGCGCACGATGGCACATTCTTCATCGGCTTCGGCGATGAGAAAGTTCCGGCATCCTTTGGTTGGCCCGTGATCATCGGCGGCGCTGCGGCGCTCAGCATGACTGTGGGCAATCTGGGCGCGCTGTGGCAGACGAATGTCAAGCGACTGCTGGCGTATTCATCCATTGCGCAAGCGGGCTATCTGCTGATGGCTGTCGCCGTTTATGCCGCCGGCAAAGGCCAGCCGAGCGGTGGCGATCTCGCGCCGCTGATTTATTACTTCGTGGCATATTTCTTTATGAACCTTGGCGCGTTTCATGTGATCACGGTGATTGGTTCGCGCACGGGGGCCACCTCAGTCGCCGATTTCGCTGGCCTTGGTCGGCGTGCGCCTTGGATGGCCTTCGGACTCGGCCTGTGTTTGCTGTCGCTCTTAGGCATGCCGCCCACAGGTGGTTTCGTAGGCAAATTGCAGTTGTTATCAGCAGCCGTCAAGCACGACTTGCTCTGGCTGGCAATCCTCGCGGGTATTAACACCGCCATCTCGGCGTTCTATTATTTCAAACTGCTCAAGTGCATGTACTTGGATAGAAGCGATGCTGGAGTGATTCGAAGTGGTGCTGCCAACATGGCTGTCTTGGCTGTGCTGGTCGCGCCGGTGCTGATTCTTGGGCTCGCGTTCTCACCCATCGCGGACCTCAGCCGTGGCTTCGGATTCTGAGCGGAGCAAACCCATGGAAACCCTACAACCCGTCATCGCGCGCGACCTGTTGGCGCTGTGGCGACATGAAGCGCGCTCGTTGCTGGTGTACATCGCTGGCGGCACAAGCCCCGTCGTCGTCGATGAACTCGACAAATCGGTGGTTGCCTCGCTGACGCGCTTCCACGGCGAAGAGCTGCGCCTGCAACTGCGCGTGTTGGAGTTGTTGCGTTCGGGCGGTGTCCGCCCAGACAATGCACCGACGCCGTTGGGTGCACCTGCCTACAACTTCATGCGTCCTACTGTGCTGGGCCGCGTGTTTTGTGAACTGGCCAAGCAGGACATACTGGCTCTTGCGGCAATTCGCGAACGGCATGCCGGTGGCACTGAGCTGCACGAGCGTTTACTGCGCTACATCATCGACGATGCGGTGAAGCTGCGTGAAACGGTTGTTGCCGAGTTGAGCAAAGCGTTGGGGCTGGGCGAGGCTGCGCCAAGCGTTGTCGCTGTGCCTGCTGCCGCTGCACCCGTGGCGCAAGCAGCCGCAGCCCCCACGGGGCCGGCGTGGCACGATGAAGCGCTCAGCATCGAAGAACGCATGGCGTTGGTGGATGGCAAGGGGCTGTTTGAGAAGCTCTTCGCCGCCATGGCGCAAACGGATTGCACAGCCTGTGGCTACGACTGCGAAGGCTATGCGCGTGCGATCGCCGAAGGCCAAGACAAAGACATCAGCAAGTGTTCACCTGGCGGCGACGAAACGAAGGTCATGTTGAAGAAGCTGATGGCGAAGTGATTGTTTTGGCGTAAGCCGTCTCGCTTGCGGAGGACTGTTTGAATTCTGCACCGGCTTCCTTGCTCGCTGCACTTCCCTTTGCAGGGCTGTTGCTCTCTATCGCCCTGGTGCCATTGTTGGCTGCGCGCTTCTGGCATCACCATTACGGCAAGGTCGCGGCATTCTGGGCGCTCGCATGGTTGCTTCCCGGAGCGCTCGCATTCGGCGTTGCGCCTGTAAGCCACGGTTTTTTGGATGCGATGCTGCTGGAGTACTTGCCGTTCATCATCCTCATCGGCACGCTGTATGTGATCGCGGGCGACATTCGTTTGACGGGGCAGTTATCAGGCACTCCGTGGGGTAACACACTGCTTTTGGGCGCCGGGACGCTGCTGGCTTCCGTGATGGGCACCACGGGCGCATCAGTGGTGTTGGTGCGCCCATTGCTGCACGCTAATGCGCACAGAAAATCCCGCGCACACCAGGTCGTGTTCTTCATCTTCCTGGTGTCGAACATCGGTGGGGCGTTGACGCCGCTGGGGGATCCACCGCTATTCCTTGGTTTCTTGAAAGGCGTTGAGTTTTTCTGGACCGGCGAGCACCTTTGGCCAATGATGCTCAGCGTCGCTGGAGTGCTGTTGGGCCTGTTCTTCATTATGGATTGGGTTCTTTGGCAGCGCGAAGGAGCACCGCGCAGCGTGCTAGTGCATTGCTCCGCGAGCGCTCGGCAGAGCGGCGCTGCAAGCAAACGGCTTGGAGTTGAAGGCGGCGCCAATGTGGTTTTGTTGCTGATGGCGGTTGCGTTGGTGCTGGGCTCTGGCCTATTGCACAAGCGCGCACCGTTCTATGACGCCGCGGAGGAAGATGCCGTTGCCAGTATCGCCGTCGCGGGCCTGCGCGTGCCGTGGCTGCAAGTCCTGCGCGACGGTCTGCTGCTGCTGCTGGCCTTCATTTCGCTGCGCTTGAGCCCGTTGGCGCAGCGGCGCACGCGCGGGTTCAGCACCGCGCCCATCGTTGAAGTGGCGCTGCTTTTCGCAGGCATCTTTGTCACCGTTGCGCCGGTCATCGCCATGCTGAAGGCCGGAGCTCAAGGCCCGTTTGCAAGCGTTGTTCTTGGCGTCACTGGTGCCGACGGCGAACCCCTTCCACTGCGCTATTTCTGGGCCTGCGGCATCCTCTCATCATTCTTAGATAATGCACCCACCTATTTGGTGTTTTTCAACACTGCCGGAGGCGATGCAGCGGCTCTGATGTCGGAACACTCCGTTCTCATGGCTATTTCCGCAGGTGCCGTGTTCATGGGCGCCAACACCTACATCGGCAATGCGCCCAACTTCATGGTTCGCGCCATGGCCGAAGAAGCTGGTGTGAAAATGCCATCGTTTTTCGGCTATATCCTTCGCTGGACACTGCCCATCTTGATTCCGCTCTGGCTGTTGGCGGGCTGGTTGTTCGTCGCGTAGCGGCGTTAGTGCACGACGCGCAGGCAGAACACTCTGGATCTTTGGCCAGACTCCGTTGCCACCAGCCACACGAGTAGTTCCGGCGCGCGCAGCGCCGTGAGCACTTCGGGGCTGAGCGCTGTGCCATTGGCGTTGCCGCTACTGATGCGCCACGCACCGAAGGGCACGATGACGCCTCCAGCGCTCGGCACCGTAACCGCTTCCGCCTGCGCCGTTTCGCCTGGAGCGACGAGATGCGCGACCAAAGGCCCATGGGCATCGGTTGCAAATCGCAATTCGCGGCTCGCAGCATCTGCTGCAATAGACCAGCTTGTT
>CAMDTN010000017.1 GCA_945907755.1 Singulisphaera sp. GP187
GCTGCAATGCCTGTGAAGCGCCGCGCATCCATGCGCTGCCGTATCGCGGGAAGCACTTTGGTGAATTGTTCGTGACGCCCAAGGCGCCCGAGGAAATCGCCATCGCCACCAGCGAGGCGCACTTCGCGCGCTTCCATGGCCGCACTGCGAATCAGCTCGTGCAGTTCTTGACGGTCTCCACCAGCTTTCACTGCTTCCATCAGAATCTCTTCTGAAGCGATGGTGGGCAAATGTTCTTCGACGCGCCGCGCCACGACATCTGCGTGCACCACCAAACCGCGCGTGACATTGAGGTACAGCTCCAAGATCGCATCGGCCGCGAGGAATGACTCGCCCGTCGCCAGCCTGCGGTTGGCAGAGTCGTCGAGGGTGCGCTCCAACCACTGCGTTGACGCCGTGAGCGCCGGGTTCTGAGCGATGGTGATCACCCAACGCGCCAGTGCGGCCATGCGTTCGCAGCGCATGGGATTGCGCTTGTAGGCCATGGCGCTGGAACCAATCTGTCGGCTGCCGAAGGGTTCCTCCAACTCGTTCAGGTGCTGCAACAAACGCATGTCCGACGAGAATTTCCCACCCGATTGTGCGATGCCGCTGAGCCCGCCTAGCACCTGCGCGTCTTGCTTACGCGAATAGGTTTGCCCTGTCAGGGCATACACCTCGCTGAAGCCCATGCGCTGAGACACGCGACGATCCAGTTCTTTCACCTTGCCCGCGTCGCCATCAAACAGCTTCAAGAACGAGTCTTGGGTGCCCGTTGTGCCCTTCACACCACGAAAGCGAAGGCCGGCGTTGATGCGTTCCAGTTCGCGGTGGTCATCGACCAAGTCTTGCATCCACAGCCCCGCACGCTTGCCCACAGTGGTGAACTGCGCCGGCTGAAAGTGCGTCCACGCCAAAGTTGGCAACGCGCGGTGTTCCATAGCAAAACTGCGCAAGCTGCGAATGATGCTGCGCAGCTTGCCCATGAGCAGCTCCAGCCCTGCGCGCATCTGCAGCAGTTCGCTGTTGTCGGTGACGAAGCAACTGGTGGCACCCAGGTGGATGATCGCGCCAGCCGCCGGGCATTGTTCACGCAGTGCGTGAACATGGGCCATGACATCGTGGCGCAGTTCGCGTTCGAATTCTTCAGCGCGGGCGAAATCAATCTTGTCCACGGCGCCGCGCAATTGTTCAATTTGCTCTCTTGTGATGTTCAAGCCCAACTCGGCTTCGCACTCCGCAAGCGCCAGCCAGAGCTTGCGCCACAGCGTGAAGCGATGCCGCGCCGAGAAGATGCGAATCATGGCCGTGCTGGCGTAGCGCGTGCCCAGCGGGTTTTCGTAACCGTCGTAGGCGTCAACTGCGTTCATGATGCAGAGCTCTCCGGCCGAGCGGTGTCTTCCGCGCAGCGTGGCGAACAGAATGTGGGGCGGCCCGCAGGGCAAACCACCAACCGACTGCAACTCGGCGCAGCGCAACCAAGCACGCGGAGCATGCCCGGAGTGGCACCGGGCCAAGCAGGGTCCGAGATGCGAAAGTCGGCGTACAGCGCAAAGTGAAAGAACGCGCGATGCACCACAGCGCGCAATGCGGCGGTGCCCATGTTGAAACGCTGCCCGTCGGACCCCGCAAGTAGGACGCCGCGCTCCTGCCCGCCGCGCCGCCGCGGGCTCATGCGCAAGACCACGCCGCTGAGGACGGGGTTGAGCAAGTCATAGTCCAACGCCTCACCAGACTCCAAACGTTCATGGTTCAAGCGCAGCGCCGCAACATTGTTGTGCAAGTAGGCCAAGCCGCGCTCGCGCGGCCAGTCGCCAGCAGAAAAATCGCGCGCTTCCGCTGATATGACCGAAAGCATGGCTTCGTCGGTAAGCCAAGACTCTTGGGCGTTGAGCAGCGAAACCCAATGGCTGTGGAGATCACTCATCGCAGGCACTTGCTCCGCGTAGGAGCCTACGATTAGCGCCCCCTGCGGGCAATCGTCTCAGCCGCGGGTGAGCTGCGTGAGCAACTGCTCTAACAAGCCATCCAGTTCGGGAACGGAAGCAGCACCGAAGGCCAACAGCGGGATGCACACGAGTGTCAGCAGCAACGGCAGCAACGCGCTTGGCCGTGCAGGCCCGCGCGGCCAAGGACTGAGCAGTACAAGAGCGGCGCCAGCCATGTCCAGCAGCAAGTCGCCCACGCTGCAAGAACGCCCCGCGACTGAGAACTGCACAATTTCTTCGAACAACCCGTGTGCTGCAGCGAACGCGAACACAGTCCACCCGCAACCTGTGCGCAAGCCGGGCCAAGCCCCAGTGCGCGGGCGCAAGTCGGTGAAGGCACGCAGCAACAGCAAAGCCAGCACTGCATGCGTGGCAGCATGCAGCATGTTGGCGACACCAGGCGGCCAGCGGCCAGGAAGCTCGTCCGATGGCGTTGCGGCCAGCAGATGAAGAATCCAAACCCACGCGGCAGCCGCAGTGGCGCAGATCAGACGCAACGTCAAGTGAGCGTCTTCAGGCCAAGAGGCCTTGCTTGCGCATCACGCGCTCTTTCAGCCGCGTGATGACGTTGCTGTGGATCTGGCACACGCGAGACTCCGTAAGGTCGAGGATGCGCCCGATCTCTTTCATGGTGAGCCCCTCGTAGTAGTACATGATGATGATGCGCTTCTCTTTCTGCGAGAGGTGGCGGGTTAAGACATCGATGACGTCGCGGCGGTTCAGGTTTTCCAGTGGGGAATCGGAGCGCGTGTCGGCGATAACATCGGCCTTCTCGAGGCCGCCTTCACCGCGAGAATCATCGAAGCGGTCGGAGAGCGAGTGGATTGAAACCGCACACGACTCTTCGCGCATCTCGCGATACTCGGGGCTGCTGATGCCCAGTTCCTGTGCCATCTCCTCTTCGGTGGCGGCACGGCCCAGGCGCGATTCCAGCGCGCGGCACGCGCGAGCGATGCGGTTGGCCTTCAGGCGCACCAAGCGGGGCACCCAGTCCTGCGAACGCAGTTCGTCCAAGATGGCGCCGCGCACGCGGGTGCTGCAGTAGGTCTTGAACTTGATGCCGCGGGTCATGTCGAACCCGTCGATGGCATCCATCAGACCGAAGAATCCGGACGAGGTGAGGTCGTCCAATTCGATGCTGCGGGGCAAGGTCGCCAACAAACGCTCGCCGATGTAGCGCACCAGCGGGTAGTACCGCTCCAGAAGCTTGTTGCGCGCTTCCGTGTCGCCGTGCTCTTTGTAGGCAACCCAGAGCGCTTCGATCGCTAAGGGTTCACCGAAGCCCAGCTTGCCGTCTAAGACCTCGCCGGTGCGACTCACCGCCACCGTTGTTGCGACCGCCGTTTCCAACGCTTTCATGCTCATCGACTTTCCCCTTTTTGCGAGTCAGGGGGGAACCCGTGGGGGCGCGGCAAGCCGAAAAAAAGCAATCGGCCGACTCCGCGCACTCGCGGGAAGTCGACCGTAAGGTCGGATCCTCCTGCTTCGGCAACTGGCTGCCTTTCCACCTCTCGGTGGTTAAGGCCCTTTAGTTTTGCGCCCCAGCCTTTCGACTGGTTTGCCCGTTCGTGCAGCGAACCATTCCACTTTGTCCGCCGGCGTTTCCGCCTGCGGGGCGAAAGCCATACGGCCTTCACCTGTCGAGAGGATAGGCCGGCCAGCGAATGTTGTCAAAATTAATTTTCCCAAAACCGGCTATGTGGCGAAATCGCCATGGATGGCATGGACCTTAATCTTTTCCTGCGCAGATGTTTGTGGCACTTTCTCTGCCAATCATCCCCACGGTGGACGAGGCAAGTAAGCCCAGAGATCATCCCTGCGCGGAGCGCAGGCTAGGCGCTGATCTCAACGCTGCGATCGGTCTTCATGATGACCGCCACCTCGCGGCGTGGGAGTAGGCGCTGGACTGTCTCCTCGCTCCCGCGGATCGGCGCGCTGTCCGCCACGCTTCGTCCGTCCATCAGGGCGCTCCCCCAACACTTTTTTGGCGATTGCCCCGGTGGAAAAATTCTGGGTCCAGTAGGCGCCAGCGCTCGCCTTGCCGCAGCCGAGGTGACTCCAGTTGCCAAGGAGGTTGCGATGGTGCCCTGAGGAGTGACGCCACGCTGCCACGGCGCTCGCGCCGGAAGCCTGTCCCAAGGCGATGTTCTCAGACACACCGGCGGTCCAGCCTGCAAGTTTGGCGCGCTGCCCAGGCCCCTCGCGCCCCTTGGTCGGAGATGTGTGCGCAAAATAGCCCAGCCGCTGCATTTCATCGCTGTGCTCGCGCGCACACGCGACCAAACGGTCGTCGGGCACCACGGGATCGAAACCCATCATGATGCGGTAGGCGTTGGTTGCAACGATGCAGTCGCGCTCATCCGGCGTCATGGCGCTCTGGCCTTCTACAAGACTCGCCAGATCCAGTCGCCGCTCAATGCGCTCAGCATCTTTGCCATCCATTACTGCGCTTTGCAAATCGACAAGGCTGTCCACCCAATCCAACAAAGCCGTTGGATCCTGCGGCGGCGCGCCCGCTTCAGCCAAGGCACGCGCTGTCTCGTCGAGCACTTGATAGGCATCCCGAAGCGCTTCATTCAGGTCCAAGACGCGGCGCGAAGGGTGCAGCCACAAGTCTTCGACTCGCGCAACGCGCTCATCCACATCTGACTGCACCGCCGCCTGTTCCGGCCCATACGGATAGGGATAGCGCCGTGAGTCTCGAATCAGCTCCAGAGCATGAGCGCGGGCTTCTTCCAACTCGCGCCGCAACTTTGCGCGCAGCTTCAAGAGCGGCGCACCAGAGAAATCTGCGTTGCTGCGCGCCTGCAATTCCAGCCGCTCGCGCCGCGATGACAACGCCGTACGTGCCGCAACCTTCCCGACATCGCCCAGCGCCAACAACTCGTCCAACGCTACGCGCCATTCCAATCCACCACCGCCGTCAACCGTCTTGGCAGCCTGCTCGATGCGGCGATTCGCCAACAGCGCAGATTTTTCTAACGCTGTCAGAAACGCGCCGCCATGAAATTCAAACCCGGCTAACGGCACCGTGGCCAAGCCCTTGGCTTCAGCGACCAAGTCCGCCACTTCGCCGCGGAACGCTGCGTCACGCAAGCCCACATCCGCCAACAAAGTCAGTGTCGCCGCTGGCACATGCGCTTCCAACAACCACTCCGCCGCTGTGCGCGCATCCTGCCCTTTCAAGCGTGCAGCATGCAACACGAGCGCTTGACGCGCCGGCTCGAAGCGCTCCCACTCAATGCGCATGCGTGCGCCAACACCGAGTTGAAAATCGAGGCCGCGGCTGTCCACGCCCTTCAAATCTGCACGGCTCTCATTGCCAAGGGAGATGCCACGAAACATAGCGGGCTGCGACTGAACGCGTTGATTGAGGACTTGGGGGAAAGCGGCCAGCCGCTCCATGCGCGCCTTGCGTTTCAGGCAAAACTCGCGCGCTGCTCCCTTGGCAGCAGTTTCCGCCGCGGCTGCAAACGCATTCGCCGCAGCCACGAAATCGCGCTTCGCGGCAAAGCCCTCGGCTGTTGCGATCGCGTCGCGCACTGCGTTGCCTTCCGCAGGACGCACCTCTGCTGCGGGCACTGCACTCACCGTCGGTTGCTCTTGCAGAGGAATCATCGCCAACAGGGCACGCAGCTCGCCTTCGTGATCTGTGCCCTCGAAGCGCGGCAGGGCCTGTGTGATTGCGGACTGAGCATCGTTAGGCGCTGCGGAACGCAAACGCGTGCGCAACGATTCGAATTCGCCACGCGCTTCCGAATCCACGCGCTCGCGCAAACTGCGTAAACGAAGTCGGCCAGATTCGTCCAAACTGGCGTCACGCGAAGCTTCGTCCAGCACCCACAAGGCGCGACCGAAACTGCGTCGGCCTAACTGGTCTTGGGCGCGAGCGCGTGCATCGCCAGCTTTGGCTTGAGCTCGCTGGGTGAGGATCTCACGTCCCTGGGCCAACAATCCTGTGAACACGTTGTCAGGAATCAGTTGAGCAATGTCGGCGGGCCTTGCTCCGCGCAAAGCGGCTTCGAAAGCTGCAATCGATTCGAACTCGGGATGCAACGCGATGGACTGGAGCGTGCCCAAGGCCTCCTCTTGACGCTCTGCAAGAGAAGCCGTTGAGGTCACTGCGGCGTCTAGCGCTGCCCGCAATTCGGGCGCTAGGCCTGCACGCGCAACCGCCGCCAAGCTTTGGTTGGCTTGTGTGAGGTCGCCGCGAGCCACGTGGGCGCTGGCGGCATCAAGAGCGGTTTGGACCTCCATGATCTGGTCTTGGGCTGCGCCGCGCTGGCCCCACCACTGGTGGAGGCCGAACGCCGCTCCAGCGAGGACCATCAGGTAGAGCGCTGTTGTGACGAGACGCCGCCTCCGATGCGTATCCACGCGACTTGCGGGCGCGCCTTGCGCTGCGAAATCGGCCTTCGCGAGCACTCGGCGACCTTCTGACTGCGCACAGAAGCGCATTTCAATATCAGGAGCAATGCGGATGACATCACCATGCTGCACAATGACTTGCGTTATCTCATGACCGTTCACCCACGTGCCGTACGAGCTGCCTAAATCGGTCAAAACCCACCCGCTGGACGCGCGACGCAATTGGCAATGGCGGCGACTGACCGAGGGGTCTGTAAGCACGAGCTCGCAGGACGGGTCGCGGCCAATGCAAGTCTCATCGAACACGGGGTAGCTCGCAGCCAGTCCATCCCCCCCGAGTGGTTGCAGTTCTATGCGTACTTCAGCCATGCTTAGTCATCACACAGCAAGTACTGGGCCGCGAAGTGCGTGCCCTGTCCGTGCGTGAGCCTACTGAAAGTCCATGCCGTGCAACAAGATAAGTAAGTAACCCAACAAGAGGCTGCACTCGGCGAGGAAAGCAATGCACTTATTGTCAGGTGGGCTTTACAGTCCAAGCGCGGCCCACCAACCTAAGAGATGGAAGTGATACAGCAGCAGCACGCTGTAGAAGGTCAGTAGCAGCCACATGGCAGGCTTCACGAAGGCGAAGGTCTTGTGCAGCACTAAGAACAGCAGGCAAATACCCACCACCACGGCCTTCGAGAACAGGAACCAAGTTGTCCCGCAGTCCAGTAGCCAGCGCGCGAGTGGGTTCGCCTCGCGGCTTAGGTCAGTCCCAACGATAATCAGAGTGAAAATGGCATCGGCGATGTTCAGCGCCAAGATTGTGATGCCCAGCGCCAAGTCACCTGACTGCAGACGGTCAACATAAATGTTCCGGTGCTCGCCTTGGCGGCGGCCTCGCTCGCGCAAGCCACTGAACAAGAAGCGACTAAGCAGCGGGGTTGAGACACCCCGGCGATCGACACCCTCGCGCCGATCGAGCCACGGCCAAGTCTCATAGGGCGAAATTCGGCCCGCATCCCCAGCCGAATGCTCAACGGGGGCCAACGAGGCAGACGATTCGTGAAAATCAGACATGGCTTTGCTCATCGTCACAGAGGCTGATGTTACCTGCGGATCAACTGAAGAAGATTCCTGCAAACGCCGAAAATGAACCGCGGCCGACGGAAGCCTTCAGGGGCACTCGCAGCCAGCTTAGGATCTTGCCGTTGGCGTCCGTCCGATCTGATTCAGGAGAGATTTCATGCCCAAGCAGCTTCAGGTGATGTTGGCCGACTTCGATTCCGAGCGCTGCGACGCTCTTGCCGCCGACCTCACCAAGGCGGGCTGCAAGGTGACAAAGGCTGCCAACGGCTTGGAAGTTCTTGAAAATTGCACGCGCAGCATTCCTGAAGTCTTGGTGATGGAAGCGTTCCTGCCGCGCCGTAACGGCTTTGAAGTGCTGAAGGCTCTGAAGGCGGACGCACGCACTGCAGCGACCCGCGTGCTGCTGCTCATCGATGAAAGCGACGACTACGGGAATTCGCGCGCGCGACTTTGCGGCGCAGATGCCGTGATGGCGAGGCCAGTCAACAGCGAGGATGTGGTAAGCGCGGTTACCGCACCCGTACCAGCTGCAGTGGTGCCTGCCATCGACAATATCCTCGACGCGCTCGACACGCGCGCCCGCGCTGAAAACCCATTGGTGCAACACATCACTGATGCTGCCACAGGTTTGTTCAACAGGGCCTATACAGACTTGAAACTGGCTGAGGAATGCAAAAAAGCCCGGCGTTTCCAGATTCCTCTGAGCTGCGTGGTGATCGCTTTAGATGACATGGGAGCTTTGGCTTCGCCTGCACATGCCGAGGATTTGCGTTCGGCCATGAACGAGGTTGCTGGGCTACTGCTCTGCGAATCCCGCGACATCGATCATCTCTCGCGCTACCAAGCGCACGAGTTTATGTTGCTGCTGCCGCACACCGACCGCGCCGGGGCTTCGGCCATGGCGCGCCGCATTCTCGACAGCATCAGCGCTCGTGGGATGCAAGTTCCAGGAGGCAGCAACCTGACCGCTTCTGCTGGCATCGCTGCGTTCTGCGCCGAAGACGGCGATGGCGCGGAGGGCCTCGTCACCCGGGCCCGCGATGCCCTCAAAGTGTCGCGCCACTGGGGCGGAAACCGCTTCACTTTGCACTCTCCTGACACCGCGCCTAAGACCTGACAGAAAGATCCGTGCGCTCCTTGGCCCAAGTCAATTTTTCCCCAAGACGCAGGTTCCAGATTTAGGTCAGATCCGCTACCATGCGATCGTTGCCCCCGAGCTGCGGCCGCTCAATCTTGGCTGCTGAACTTGGATGCAAGAAGGAACAGCGGTCCTACGCCGCCGTTTGACCGATAGGATTGATAGCGAGTCCGTCCCATGACTACACCAACTATCCGTTCCCCGCGCTTCATGAGCATTGCCTGCGTGCTGGCCATCGTCGGCGGGCTTGGAATGACCTTCCTCAACGACGCAACCCCCGTCAACCTGACCGTGAAGAACAGCGCGCGGGTGTACTACCCGACTGATCTATCCACGGGTGACAAGGTGGAGAAAAAGAAGCCCGGTGTGATTTCCTCGCGCCGCGTTTTCGACGCCACCCCTGAGTACGCTGAGATCAAGCGTCGTGCACTCGATCAGAATTCCGCAGAGTACCTGCTGCTCATCAAACGTGCCTCCGACCGCTTCCAGACCGCAGTGACACGCTGCGTCGACCGCGGTAGCTACGACCTCATCGCCGAGAGCGGCGCAGTGAGTGTCGAGACCGGCGAGTTAGCGGACATCACCGACGAAGTGATCAAGGGGCTCTGAGCCGCAATGCTGCTTGGTCGCGTGACTCTGCGGCGCATGTCCGTGCTGGCCGCGTGCGCGGCTGCATTGGCTGCGTGCACAACTGAAGAACCCACTTCGCCCTTAGTCTTTAACGACCCCGTCATCCTTGGAGGCTCGCCGATGGGAGCAGTCACTGCCCACATCGAGCAACGCTGGGAGTGGCCAGACATCGCGCTGCCCAATGGGCAAAAGACGCGCATCATGTGGATGGAAAAGGGCATGCCGGCGCAGATGATGGCCATGCTGAAAGAAATGCCGCAGTGGAAAGCCGTGACGGCTTCAGTCGGCGCAGGATTACAAGTCGATCCGAACGCCACAGCGAAATCGCCGGAGGCATGGGGTGCAATCGCGGGCTCCGATCCGTTGGTACTCACGGGTGAACCGCCGGCTATCGATGCGGTGACAGAGTTGATTACCAGCGTGCTCACCAGCATTCCGCAGATTGCGATCGAAGCGCGCGTAGTAGAGGTGCTGGAGGGCGACGAATCGGCTTTGGGGCTGGAGTGGTTCATGTTCAACCGTGGTGACAACCCAGCGGTGACGAATCCCATGAACCCAAACACGGTACTGTCGCCATCGGCCACCAATTTCGACCGCGGTTGGTTGGGTAGCGGTGCGCCATTGCTGCCCGGCGGCAGCGCCTTCATGGTTCCCGATCTGCTCCTGGAAATGGGCACCATCGTGGATGATTTTCAGGTGGAATTGCTGCTCTCAGCGCTGCGCAGTTTCAACAAAGTGGATGTGGTGAACGCCCCCAATGTCGCGGTGCTCTCCGGCCACATCGCCAGCATTCTCGCAGGCCAAGAAGTGCCGGTGTACCAACTGTCCTTGCAAGGCGGCACCACTGTCATCAGTACCAGTTTCAAGAACATTGCGGTGTCGTTGGATGTGATGCCACACCTCCTGGCGCCCAACATCATCCGCATGGCGGTTTCCGTCCGCGTGCAAAGCGTCACCGGAGGTACGACTGTGAGCATCGGCTCCAGCCAAACCACCAACCCTGTGGTGGCCAACCGCAGCGTCAGCACCACGTTGGAAGTGCGCGACGGCGCAACGGTCATGCTGGGCGGCTTGCTGACCACCAACAAACACGATGCGGAATCGCGCGTTCCCATTCTCGGTGACATTCCTCTTGTCGGCGCCCTGTTCACCAACACCCACAGCCGCGACCAACGCAGCAATTTGATCTTTTTCATCCGCCCCAAGGTCATCACCCGGGGCAGTTCCGTTGGCAATGGCGTCATCACGCCGCCGGCAGACCCGCTGAAGTAGGATGATGCGACGGGTGCGCGGAAAGCGCGGCCCGTACATGTTCGTCGTCGCCAGCATGCCTACCGCATCCTCCAATTCTCCGCATCGCAACCAGCGCGGCACCGTAATGGTGCTGGCGCTTCTCATCGTCACGTTGGTCATCGTGCTGGTGGCCGACGCCACCCAAGTGGCGCTGATGGAGCGTGAAGCCACGCGCAACGCTTCAGTGGACTTGCAATTGGATGCCGCCATGCGCGGCGGCATCGAAATCGCCAAGGCCTACCTCACCGATGATCAAGTGAATTCCGCCGAGACCGACAGTTTGGTGGAAGAGTGGGCTCTCGCCGAAGGCATCGAAAAGGACTTCGATGCGGAAGGCACTGCCGGCGCCGCGATGACTTCTGGTGCCGCAGACACCGGTGAACACGCTTTCCCGAAAGTACGCATCATCATTGAAGATGAAGAGCGGAAGTGGCCGTTGGCATGGTTGAAGATGGGCAGCGACGGCTCGAAGGAACGACGCCGCGAAGGGCTGACCACAGTCCTGGACGACTTCCGCAAGAACACCAAGTACGACCTCGACGCAGGTGCGGCCCAGAACTACGCCGAACGCATCGCTGCTTTTGTTGCGCGCAAGGAAGGCGACAACTCTTTCGGGCCCACACCGCGCCCACTGACCAAGAGTGGCATGCCGCTGCACATCTTGGATCTCGGGCTCATCCCCGGTGTTCCCAAAGACATCGTGTTTCGCCGTATTGATGAAGACAGTGGCGCTGTCGTTCCTGGGCTGATGGACGTGCTGACGCTTTGGACCGACGGCCGCGTGAACGCCAACACAGCAGGCGAAGCGGTGCTCCGCGGCTTGTTCCGGCGCCGCGAAGATGACATGAGCGTCGGCACCGACATCTTTGTGCACCGCGACGGCAAGCAGAGGGAATTTGCCGCCAAGGAAGACGCCAGCGGCTTGACCCCTGAAGAGCGCAGACGCAAGCGCATCGATGAGCGCGCAGAAAACACTGAGCGCGGGCTGGGTGGTGCGGCGGCTGCCGGAGGCGCGCGTCCGAGCGGTGAAACGACACCTGAAGAAGAAGGCAACGGCGCTTTCACTTCGCTCGATCAACTGCGCAAAGAAGTGAACACCGTCACAGACCGCATCTTCAGCGAAGTCAGCACTTCATTAACACTGCAATCCAAGGTGTTTTCAGTGTGGGTTGAAGCAGAAATGAATGGCATCCGCTCGGTGCGCCGCACTGTGTTGCGGCGCGAAGGCCCTCGCTTTGTGATGATCTTGAGCGAGAAGGTGGACTACCCCTCTTGGCGGCAACTCAGCGAAGAGGAATACGAAGGCCGCCTGACCGAAACGGGCGTCGAGCGCGGTTCCGGACCAGCTAAGCGCCGATAACGCGGCGGGTAGGACGCTGCGGGCGCGTGTCCGGAGCCGGACGCTCCTCCGTGTGGCCACCCCGTGCGCGCCGAGCGGTGAGGCGCCCGCGGGGGCGTTCCTCAGCTGCGGCCTGCGTATTTGCCACGCGCCTCGATCCCCTGCCTCGCTTCGGCGAATAGGTGCCCGCGTCTTTGGCGCGCCGTCCTGTAGGAGGCGGTGCCTTCAAACCCTGTGGTTTCTGATCATCCGGCAAGGGATCCATCAAGCGCGCCACATCTGCCGCGCTGAGCTTGCGCCAACCGCGCTCTTTCAAATTCTCGGTGGTTAGGTGCCCAAGGCGAATGCGCACCACTTTGTCTGCGAGAAGCCCGACCTTCGCGAAAGCGCGGCGCAACATGCGGTGCTGACTGATAGCTGGGCTGGCCAGCACGGTGGTGACATGCGGGCCGCGGCGCAGTAACTGCACCCAGATGGGGCCTGTGCGCCCATCGGACAGCCACACACCTTCGCGCAATTGATCGATCTTGTGCGGCGTGCACTCACCGCGCAGTTTCAAAAACCAAGTTTGGCGCAGCGGATGCCCGCGCTTCAGCACCTTGGCGGACAGGTCTCCATCGTTGGTGACCAAGATGAGCCCTTCTGATTCCTCTTCCATGCGCCCAACCGAAAAGAGCTTCCGCTTGGAACGGTCACGCACTAATGCCGTCACGGGCGTGCGTCCGAATTGATCATCGGTGGTGCACACGATGCCGGGCGGCTTGTAAACCACATAGGTCACGGCTGGTTCGCAGCGCACGACCTGACCATCCAAACGCACTTCTTGGTGGTCAGGATCGATGACCACGCCCATGCTGCGCACCACGCTGCCGTCGAGAGTCACTCGGCCAAGGCGAATGAACTCCTCGCACTCGCGGCGGCTGGCTGCGCCGCTGCGGGCCAAGAACTTATGCAAGCGTTCGGTGATCGGTTTTGGGGTGTCTTCCATGGTGCCCTCAGCGCGAGGAACTGCGTGGCGCAGTGATGGCAGCGAGGCGAAGTCCTTCGCCTTCAATGCGGGCGATCGTAGCACCGCGAGGCAGCAGGCAAGTCGCACCTTTTCGCAGTACGCAGCTATCCCCCATGGCACTGATGCGACCGCAACCTTCCAGCATGTGCAGCACGGTCATCTGCGGCACCAGCACATCTTTCGCGCCCTGCACCTGCCAGTGCTCCATGCGAAAAGTATGGGTGTTCACGAGGCATTGTTCTGGCGCAGCAAGATCCAATTGTGCGTGCGGCCCTTCAGTGCGCGGCTGCGCCATCACACGCAGCGCCTGCGCCGGGTGCAAAGTGCGCTCCTGACCGTTGGCGTCGCGCCGCTCCCAGTCATAGACGCGATACGTGAGGTCGCTCGGCTGCTGCACTTCCAACATCACAATGCCTGGGCCCGGTGCGTGCACAGTGCCTGGTTCGACCAGCCACAACTGGCCCGGCTTCACGGCGTGCTGCTGCAAGCACGCAATCACAGCACTTGGACCCTGCTTCGTTGCGGCAAGCAAATCATGTGGCGCCTTGCCTGCCGCCAACCCAAACAGGATCCACGCATCAGGGGCAGATTCCAGCACCAGCCATGCTTCGAGCTTGCCGCACACGGCGTTCTGCTGCGGCGCACCTGCCAGTTGCTGCGCCTGCATATCATTGGGATGCACTTGCACCGACAACACCTGCTCGCACTGCAGCAGCTTGACTAACAACGGAAACTCCGCGCTGGCCTCGGGCCCAGCAAGATGCGCGCGCTCAGCCGCCCACAGTGCGCTTAAGGAAAGGCCAGTGCTGGCATCAGCCGATTCCATCCCGGGCATGGCCGAAACTTCCCAGCTCTCCCCCACACTTTCCGTAGCAGCGGCATCTTTGCCGTAGTGTTTCTGCAACTTGTTGCCGCCCCAAAGCACGCGCTTCAGCGCCGGGCGCAATAGGTAGACGCCGCGCTTCATGCTCGCGCCTCTGCCAACAGCGCCTTGGCTTGCGCGCGCGCCGCGTTGCCGCTGGCATCGCCACCCAACATGGCTGCCAATTCTTGCACGCGCGCCTCGGATTCAAGGGCTTCCACCTTCGTGACCGTGCGCCCCGCTTGAGTGTGTTTGCTGACGCGCCAGTGTGCCTGCGCATACGCCGCCACTTGCGGCAAGTGTGTGACGGCAATGACCTGCCGCCCTGCCGCCAACGCTGCCAGATGGCGCCCAAGCGCAGCGCCGACGCGCCCGCCAACGCCGGCATCAATTTCGTCGAACACCAGCAAAGGCACAGGAATCACCTTTGCCAAAGCCGTTTCGATGGCCAGCAGCACCCGCGCCGTTTCACCGCCGGACGCCACTCGCTCTAACGGATGCGCCGCTTCGCCCGCATTGGCGGCCAACAAGAACTGCACGGGGCCTGGCCCGTGCGGCGGCGCAGCGAGAGCGTCGAACTCGGCACCAATGCTGGCGGGTTCGATGGTGATGCTCAACTGCGCCTGTTGCATGCGCAGTTCTCCCAGCACCGTTTCGACCACTTGCGCAAGCCGCTTCGCCGCACTCTTGCGCTTCGCCAGCATGGTGCGCGCCAACGAACGCAAGGCATCCGCGCACTGCGCGCGCGCAGTTTCCAAGCGTGCCAATGTGTCGTCGCCCTCTCCCAGTGCCGCCAGCTCCGCTTCGCAGGCCGCCAAGTGCGCGCCCAGTTCGTTGGCATCGACGCGGTGTTTGCGCGCCAAGGTGCGCAGCAAATCGAGGCGCTGTTCAATGACCATCAGCCCTTCGGGGTCTAGGCTGATCTGATCCAACAAGTTGCCGCAAGACCTCGCGAGGTCGCGACATTCTGTCTCCAGAGAGTCCATGCGCAGGACAACTTCTTCAATGCCTGCGTGCCCCGCAGCCCGCGCACGCAACTGCCGCGCACTGCGCGCGAGTGCATCCGCTAAGGCCTCATCGCCATCGGACAACAATGAGCGTGCGCCATCTAAGTCCGCGGCCAACGCCTGGCCACCGGATTGCAAACGATGTTCTTCGCGGAGGCGCTGCTCTTCGCCCTGTTCCACGCCGGCACCACGCAACTCGTCACACATTTGCAACAGCCACGCTTCGCGTGCGCCGCGTTGATCCATGCTGCTGCGCAGCTCGCGGCAGCGGGCATCGGTGTCTTGCAGTTCCCTGCGCTGAGTGCGCCACTGGGCCCCAGCATCTTGCAAGCCGGCAAACGCGTCGAGCAATTCTGCTTGACGCGTGGCGTTGTGCAGCAATAAATGCTCGTCTTGGCCATGGAACGCCAACAAATGCTGGCCCAACTTCGCGAGGGTTCCCACCGTGCACAGTTTGCCGTCGAGGTAGGCGCGGCTGCTGCCGTCGGGCAGTACGACACGACGCAAAACCAATTCCCGCGCACTCGCATCGATCAGGTCACACTGCTCAGCGAGTTGCGCTGCAAGCGCAGCGTCCAGCACGAAACGGCCTTCGAGCACTGCTTGCGCGGCGCCACTGCGCACCAAACCTTGGCGCGAGCGTGCCCCGGCCAACAAGCTGATGGCCCCAAGCACCAGCGATTTACCATCGCCAGTTTCGCCAGTGAGGACGGTAAGGCCCGCGCCGAATTCGAGCTGCGCCTGCGCTAACAGCGCGAGATCCACCACGCGCAGCTCTTGCAGCATTCAGCTCACCCGAGTGCCGGGAACAACATCCCCGTCGGCCCCCAGCGGCAGGACTTTCGCCGTCCCGCGCAACGCCAACATCATGCCTTGGCTTTCGACGCCGCGCAGCATGGCAGGCTTGAGGTTGGCCAAAACGATAATGGTGCGGCCCACCAACGCTTCCGGTGCCCAGTCAGAGCGAATGCCTGCCACGATCTGACGCGGCGTGGGCTCGCCAATGTCCACTTGCAGCACCAACAAGCGGTCGGCCTTTTCGTGAGGCGCCGCGCTGATGATGCGACCAGCGCGCAAGTCCACCGCTTTGAATTGCTCGATGTCGATGAACGACGGAGCTGCGGGCGGGGCTGGAACAGGAACTGGAGTTGCAGGTGGTGGTGTGAGTTCGCTCATGGTGTGCAGATTAGCCGTTGCCATCGTCGCTTGGAAGCGGATGGTCAGGAAGAGCGCAGGGCCGCACAAGCAGCATCAAGCTCTCGCCGCTGTCGATGTGCCGCAGCACATTGGCCCCCGCAGGCAACGCAGTCTCCGCCGCCACGCTCGACGGAATGCGATAGACCATGACACCAGTTGGGGGTAGCAGTCCGAGGAATCGCGCTGCCAGTTCCGCCACGCGCTTTGGCGTCGTAATGACCAGCGGGAAAGGCGGGTCTAAGAAGACCACTTCCACGGGATGGTCGATGCGGGCTGGGTCGACGCTCCACGCGTCGAATGCCAGTACTCGTGCGCGCTCTTTGAAGCCGCACTCGGCAATATTGCGCTCTAACACGGGCAAGGCGTGGCGGCCGCGCTCGACAAAGGTGGCGCGTTCAGCGCCCCGCGACAGCGCCTCGAGGCCTAAACCCCCGCTGCCAGCGAAGACGTCCAGCACCCCGTCGCAGGGGAAGGACTGCATCAGAATATTGAACAGCGATTCTTTTTGCCGGTCCATCATGGGGCGCGTCAGCTCCCCCGGCGGGGCGAGCAGGTGCCTGCCGCGGGCTGTGCCAGCGATCACACGCATGTGCGCGTCCACGGCGTGTTGTCAGCCGCCGCCGCGGCATAGAATGGCGAGCCTTCCATGAGCCCGCAATTGTATGTGAACCTCGACCATGTGGCCACGCTGCGCCAAGCGCGAGGCACGCCCTATCCCGATGTGCTCGAAGCGGCGTTGTTGGCGGAGCGCAGCGGGCATGTGGCCGGCATCACGCTGCACCTGCGCGAAGACCGCCGCCATGTGCAAGACCGCGACATGGAACGCGTCATGGCTGCGCTGCGTTTGCCCTTCAACTACGAGATGAGCTGCGCAGCGGACATCGTTGCGCACGCGGTGCGACTGCGTCCAGCGCAAGCCACATTGGTGCCGGAGCGGCGCGCAGAACTGACCACTGAAGGTGGGCTCGATTTGGACTTGCACGGCGCGTTGGTAGCGCAGACCACCGCACGATTGCAGCAGGCCGGAGTGCTGGTGTCGCTATTCATCGACCCTGATGTGCACGCGGTGCAACGCAGCCGCGAAATCGGCGCCACCCATGTCGAACTGCACACTGGCAGCTACGCCCATGCGTGGGGCACGCCCAGCGCCGCGCGCGAATTGCAACGCTTGCAACATGCTGCCGCAGCAGCACGCGCCGAGGGCTTGGCGCTGAACGCGGGGCACGGCTTGACCGTTGCCAATGTGGGCCCAGTGGCAGCGCTGCCACAAATGAACGATCTCAATATCGGCCATGCCATCGTGGCGCGCGCCGTGTTCGTCGGATTAGATTCAGCGTTGGCGGAAATGGCAGAAGCCATTCGCCGCAGCGCAAGCAACACCTGAAGGAGTCTGGGCATGTCCGCTAGCCGCATCGACCGCGCCGATATCACTCGCTGGATCAAGGCGCACCGCGCCAGTTTCGAGAGTGACCTGCGCGAATTGGTAGAGATCCCCAGCATTTCCATGGATCCGTCACGCAAGGGCGACATCGCGCGTTGCGCCGAGGCAGCAGCGGCGCAGATTCGCGCAGCCGGTGGCACGGCGGAAATCCTCACCACCGCGGCCAACCCTGTGGTCAACGGCGCATTCCTGTGCGACCCCGCATTTCCTACGGTGACCATCTACAACCACATGGATGTGCAGCCAGCGGACGAACCCACTTGGCGCCAAGACCCGTTCCGCATGAGCATCACGAACGGCACCTATGGCGGACGCGGCACCACCGACGACAAAGGCCCCGCGCTGACGGCGTTGCACGCCGCGCGCTACGCCAACGAGAAGGGCATTCCGCTGAACATCCGCTTCTTGTGGGAATTGGAAGAAGAAATCGGCAGCCCCAGTTTCGATGGCTGCTTGAAAGCTCACGCCAAGAAGATGCCTACGAATTCGGTGGTGGTTTCAGACACGGTGTGGATTGCGCGCGGCAAGCCCGCGGTGTCCACAGGCCTGCGCGGCATGGTCACTGCGCTGCTGAGCCTCGAGACCGGCTGCGAAGACCGCCACAGTGGACTCGTGGGTGGCCTCGCGCGCAATCCGCTTGCAGAACTGGCGGAAGTCATCGCTGGTTGCGTGGATGCGCGCAGCGGCAAGGTCCTCATCGAAGGCTTCTACAAGAATGTGCAGAAACCGAAGAAGGCGGAACTCGACGGGTTCTTAGCCTCGGGTTTCCGCACCAGCGAGTTCCAAAAAGTGCACGGTTTCAAGAGCCTGCGCACCAAAGATCACAAAGCTGGGGCTGCGGCCATCTGGGCGCTGCCTACCTTCGAAGTGCACGGCATCACGGGCGGCTACCAAGGCCCCGGCGTGAAGAGCGTGGTGCCACCGCGCGGCGAAGTGAAGGTGAGCATGCGTTTGGTGCCCAATCAAACCCCCGACGAAGCCTTGCGCCTGCTGACACGCCATGTCAAAAAACTCAACAAGGATGTTGTGGTCAAAGGCCAACACGGGCTGCTGCCGTACCGCGGGCCGAGCGACGGCCCATTGGCAGACGCCGCCGTGGAAGCGCTGCGCTTCGCCTTCGGACGCAAACCTGCGTTCGTGCGCGAAGGTGGTTCCATCGGTGCTGTAGTCACCATGCAACAACGCCTGAAGTGCCCCATCATGTTCATCGGGCTATCGCTGCCCGAGCACGGCTATCACGCACCCAACGAGAATTACGATTGGGAGCAGGCCTCCGGCGGCATGGTTGCGTTCACACGCTACTTCGAGCAACTCGCAGAGCAGCGCTAGTCCAGCGAACTAATTATGGATTCTGGCGCACACCTCCTCCTCCTGTTGCCCGAGGGAGAGGTGCGCGTCGCGCTGCGCGAAGGCACCACCGCACTTGGCACGGCGCCGGGATCGACCGTGGTTCTGCACGGAGAAGGCATCGCAGCGCATCACTGCGTCATTCAGAGCGAAGGCGAGCGCTTTGAAGTTTTCGACTTGTTGTCGCCCGCTGGCACGCTGGTGAATGGTGCGAAGGCCGAAGCACAGATCTTGCAGCACGGCGATCAGTTGCGCATTGGCCCGTTGCGCTTGGTGTTCTTGCAACCCGATGCGTTGCACGCGGCACCCGCTGCACAGAAAACTCAGACGGCCGCACATGCGGACACAGCGTTGCCGCCTGCAGATTTCGAAGCCTCGTTCGTTAACACTTTGGGCCGCGTGCCGTTCCACGCTGGCAGCGTGATAGCGCATGTGCTGCTGCTGCTGTGTTTCGTGCAGCTCTCGCCTGACAATGCCGATCGCACGGCGGTGCCGCAGACGGTAGGCCTCACACTCGACAGCATGTCGGGCACAGCGTTGCCCGCCGACACCGCACGCGAGGCGGAAGCTGTCACGCAGCCTGCCGCAGCGCAGCCCAGCCTCAGCGCACTGTTGACGGAGCAAACAAGCGCCGCCACCGCCACGGCTCCTCACGAAACCTCCAGCACTGGCCCGCTCAGCCTCAGCGGCGCCAGTTCGCTGCAAGCACTGGCTGCGGCGCAGCACGCAGGAACCGGAACCGGCAGCGGGCCCGGTAGCAGCAGCGAGACTAGCGCCGCAGAATCGCTCGGGTTCGGCCTGGGGCTCAGCGGCGGCAGCGCCGATTCCGGCATAGGCGGCGGAGCTGGAGCCGATGTGGCCTTACGCGCCGGTGGCAGCGCATTCCGGCAGCGCGTCTACGCATTGCAGGGATCGGGTTTGGATGTGGCCGTGGTCATCGACAGCACTTCGTCCATGACCAGCGTGTTAGATGCGGCGCGCGACGCAGTGGGGGGCATTGTTGCCAGCATTGCAACGCTCGTGCCGAAGTTTCGCTTGGCGGTGGTCACCTATCGCGACGTGAAGGACGAATATGTCACGCGCCAATCTCCGTTCACTGCATCGCCTTGGACGGCGGTGCACTTTTTGGAAGGAGTCAAAGCCGACGGCGGTGGCGACGCTCCCGAAGCAGTGTTGGAAGCGCTGAAGACTGCCTTGCAACGCCTCGTTTGGAACCCTGGTTCCAAGCGCGTGATCTTGTTGGTGGGCGATGCGCCGCCCCACGCAGAAGACCTCGCCGCAATTCAAGCGCTGGTGTCGGCACAATCCGCGCGCACCACAATTCACACACTCGTGACGCCTCACGGCGGCTTGTCATCCGGGCGCAGCAGCGCCAATCCCCTAACCGTTGCAGCCTTCGCCGACATCGCCAAAGCTGGTAAAGGCGTGTCGAAGTTGCTGGTCGATGCGAGTGCCGTAGTGCCCGCCATGCTGGCTGGTGCCTTTGGGCCCGATCAAGAGGCCGCATTGCAGCGCGCCATCGCCGCGCTGGACAACAGCCTGGCGGTGCGCGGTGCGCGCAGGCTCATTGAACGAGGCGATCTGAACGCACTGTTGGATGCGCTGCAAAAGGAACCGCCGCCGGCGCACTTGTTGCGACTGCTGTTGGAACAAGCCAAGCCGCCGTTTACGCCGGTGTATTTGCACTTGCTGGAAGACCCAAAAGCCCCGCAGGCTGCGCGCCATGCGGCTGCAGTGCTGCTGCATCGCGCGCTGCGCCAAGCGCGTGTGGGCCCAGCGGCCCTCGCACTGGTCGCGGCTTTGGACCCGAAAACAGGCTCCGGCAAGTTCAGCACCCAAGTGCGCGAACTGCGGCGCTTGTTAGAGCGCGACGAACGCAGCGTGCCACTCAACATGCCGCGGCGACCCTGATTCACGGCGGCGGCCGCGCAGCGCGGCGCATTGGGCCGCGCTCGCTGCGCCTCATGTTCAGACTTGATGGTGCAGTGACTCGATCATGTAAGGATCGCGTTTGGCCAGCAGCGGGGCGCTGCCGAGATTGCGGAACAGGACCAGCAAGAACGCGCAGGTGAAGCCGATGAGCACCAGCACATCCGCAACATTGATGCCGCGGTGCAGCGCGCCCGTTGACGGTGCGATCTGCATGTAAATATCCAGCCAGCGCGCCGCCAGCATCCACAACGCCACGCGGAATAGGTGCCCCGCGGAACGCTTGGCCGCACGCGGCAGCAGCACCAAGAACGGAATGGCCCAGCCCGCGATGATGTTCAGCCAGAAGAGGAAAGCCCAGCCACCGCCGAGACGCACCGAGTAGGCGACGGTTTCTTCGGGCATGTCGGCGTACCAGATGAGTAAGAATTGCGAGAGCCAGTGATAAGCCCACAGGGTGGATGAAGACCATCTCGTGATGGTGCTGGTGAACTTGGTCCTGAACGCGCTCGACGCCATGCCTCAAGGCGGCGAATTGACCATCGCTGCGCGCAGCATCGGTCCGCATGTGCGCATCAGCGTCAGCGACACCGGGTGCGGCATGGACGAAGTCACGCTGCGCCGCTCCACCGAACCGCTGTACACCACAAAGCCAGGCCGCGGCACCGGCCTCGGACTGTCCATCGCTCAAGATGTGTTGCGCGCTGCACGCGGCAGCTTGGACATCGACTCTGCACCGGGGCGCGGCACCACCGTGCACCTCACCTTCCCCATCATGGGCGCAATTCATGTCTGAGCACCTCTTGGTTGTGGAAGACGAAGAACCTCTGCGCCGCAACCTTGTGCGTTTCTTGGAGCGCGAAGGACACACCGTCACCGGCTACGGCAGCGCCGAAGAAGCCTTGGCGGCGGAAGGCGTCGAGTTCAGCGCTGCGGTGCTGGACTTGCGCTTGCCCGGCATGGACGGCATTTCATTAGCGCGCGCGCTGGCCGAACGCTCGCCAAGCACCGCAGTGATCATGATGACCGCGTATTCGAGCGTGCAGTCGGTAGTGGCCGCGTTACAAATGGGCGTGCAGGATTATTTGATCAAGCCCGTGCTGCTGCGCGACCTTGGCACCAAATTGGAGCGCTTGCTGGCGCACCGCCGCGTGGTGCACGAGAATTCACTGCTGCGGCGCCAACTGGCCGCCGCTCCGCGCGCGCCAGAAAATATGGTGGCGCGCAGTGCTGCCATGCAATCTCTGTTGGCCTTCGTGCAACTGGCCGCACCCTCCGCTGCCACAGTGCTCATCGAAGGCGAATCCGGCAGCGGCAAGGAACTGATCGCACGCGCCATTCACTCTGGCAGCCCACGCGCCAACGAGCCCTTCCAAGCCGTGAACATGGCTGCGATTCCAGAGAACTTGGTGGAAAGCCAACTCTTCGGACACGTGCGCGGCGCTTTCACCGGCGCTGAAACGGCACGCGACGGCCTCTTCCGTAGCGCAGGGCGCGGCACTTTGTTCCTCGACGAAATCGGCGACCTGCCGTTGCAGCAGCAGGCCAAGTTGCTGCGCGTGTTGGAAACCCGCGAAGTGGTGCCCGTCGGCAGCGACACACCGGTGCGCACGGAATGCCGCATCGTCGCTGCTACTAACACGCAACTCATGGAAGCCGTGCAGCAGAAACGCTTCCGCGCCGATTTGTTCTATCGTTTGGCAACGCTGCGTGTGCGCGTGCCAGCTTTGCGCGAACGGCGCGAGGACATCCCAGCACTGGTGCAACACTTCATCCACATGCACGCCGCGGAGCACAACCGCCCCGTCATCGGCATCGACAGCGTGGCGTTGGCGCGCTTGATGAGCTGGAATTGGCCCGGCAATGTGCGCGAACTGGCCCACTGCATCGAGCGCGCTACTTTGGTGAGCAGCGGTTCGATGCTCCTGCTGGCAGACCTGCCCTCGGAAATCGCAGGCGCAGCAGACAGCAGCGGCGGGGGCTACCACGACGCCATGGAAGAGTTCGAGCGTGCGCTGCTGGCGGCCACACTCGAGCGTTGCGGCGGAGACCGTCGCGAAGCCGCGCGCATTCTGGGCCTCTCGCTGGCCACGCTCTACCGCCGCATCGAAAAACTGAACCTGAAGACACCACGAACAGACAGTCCCCGCGATCCCTCGTCCCGTGAATCCGGAAAAGGAGCCCTTTCATGACCACCGCCATCAGTAATGCCGTGCGTGATTCCATCCTGCAACAACTGGCTGCCGACCCATTGGCGCGCTTGCCACTGAATGGGCTGGTGGTGTGGACCGAACTCGGCCGCGGCCTCGCCGGAATGTTGGACCGTAAAGGTGGCAGCGACGCGCTGCTACGCCAAACCATCGAAGCATGGTGCACCGCAGAACGCGCATTGGAAGTGGATCTGACGACGCTGTTGCCGCAGATGGATCCAGCGCAACGGTTGTCGCGCGAGCACCTCGCCGCTCTGCTGGCATCTATTCAGGGTGCCATCGAAGAGCATGTGGCCGCTGTTGAGGAGAAGGGTGTGAACGACGGCGGGCGCGCGCCGTGGATGTGCGCGGTGAAGGGTTGGTTCCCTGCAGGCTTGGCGATCTTCGCTAGTCTCGATTCCCTGCGCACCGCTTCCGAACAACAACGCCTTGGCGCGCTCCGCGCGTGGAGCCGCCGCTACTTCCCCGCCGACATGTCCGGCCCCAAAGACCTCGGCGTCCGCGCCGTCTGAAACGCTGCGCTCAGGCGCTGTGCGAGCTGCACTCTTGAATCACTGGCGCCAAGGCGTCAATCACATCTTGCGGCGTCATGCAGCGCTCCCCGTGGGCGGCGGCGACCCGATCGGCTGCGGCAGCATGCACCCAAACGGCGGTGCAGGCTGCGGCGTGAGGCGCCAACCCTGCGGCCAGCAGCGCACCGATCGTCCCCGCGAGCACATCGCCACTGCCGCCACGAGCAAGGCCGGGGTTGCCCAAAGTGCAACGCTGCACACCGTCGCCATCTGCCACCAGAGTGCCGCGGCCTTTGAGAACCACGACGCCGTCGGTCAAGCGCACCAATTCTCGTGCCGCCGCCACGCGGTCGCCCTGCACTTGTTCCAGCGTGCACCCAAGGAGCCGCGCCGCTTCAGCCGCATGAGGTGTCCACACCGCACCGGCATGGCGCGGCAGCGGCGCGCCAGCAAGAGCATTCAGCGCGTCCGCGTCCAAGACCAACGAGCCAGTCAAACGCGGCACCAACGCGCGCAGCAGCGCTACGGTTTCTTCGTGCAGCCCCAATCCCGGGCCAAGCACACTTGCGTGATTCTGCGCGCAGCGCTCCACCAACAACGGCAGCGCACGAAAAGCGAAAGCACCGCTGAGCGTCGCTGCCATTCCCTCCACCATCAACGCTGCATCCGCCGCGCACTCGGCCCGTACCGGCAGAGGCACCGCGAGGCGCACCAAACCGCAGCCTGTGCGTAATGCTGCCGCGCCTGCGAGCCGCGCAGCACCCGCTAACCCGATAGATCCTGCAACTACAAGCAGACGCCCACGCGCATGCTTGTGAGCATCGCGGTCCAGTGGTGGAAAGCTCGGGCGCGCAAGTTCTTGCATCGATATCTCGAAGCCGGAGCGCTTGTCCCCGGATGCTCGTACCCTACAATGTCGCGCCGACCGGAGGGTTGGCAGAGTGGTCTATCGCGGCGGTTTTGAAAACCGCTGACCGCAAGGTCCGGGGGTTCGAATCCCTCACCCTCCGCCATTCAGCGGCCGTCGTGGACAAGGCACTTTCAAGTGGCTTGCTCGTGAGGGTCGAATCGAAAGATGCCACCTGCGACCCCTTGGGGCTGCGGATGGACGACGAAGGGTGGAACCCTTCGAAGTGTGACAACCAGGAGAGATGGCAGAGTGGTCGAATGCGCCGGTTTGCTAAATCGGTGTACCCTATAAATTGGGTACCGAGGGTTCGAATCCCTCTCTCTCCGTTTGCATGTTGACGAACGCAAGCGCATGCCGGCGCCCCCGGTGCCGCGCCCAAATGCTGTGGATGTTTCTCCTGGCCACGGCGTTGCTGGCGCTGCCAAGCTGCGCCTCGCGTGTGCTGTTGATCGAATCCGAGCCCTCAGGTGCCGAGGTGGTCCTCGACGGACGCGTGGTTGGCATCACTCCCGTGAGCGTGCCTTTCCGCTATGGCGGCAGCAGCGAGGTCATCCTCCTAGCCGCAGGCTGCAAGCCTGCCATCGTGTTTCATGACAGCGCACGGTTTTGGCGCGACACCCCGCCTTTTGACGCCGTGACCGATTTGCTTGCCGGCAGCGAGCAACAAGTCCTGCGGGTCACGCTGGATCCAGAGCCCTCTCTGGCTGCATGGGACGCCGACAAGGACGGGCTGCTGCGCGGGTTGCGCGAGCGCGCCGCCGCACTGAAAGCTCGGGCCGAAGCTGCCATCTTGGAAGCAGCGCCGCGCGAGGCCCCTCCCGCGCGTCGCCTCGCCAAAGTTCCTTCACGGACTTCACTTGGAGCGCAGGAACCCCTGCTGATACGGTGATGGCCCTGTCGGAGCCTGTTGCAGAATGATGTGCCAAGCCTGCCAAAAGGCCGAAGCCACGGTGACGCTGAAGCAAGTCATCGCCGGCCACAAGGACGAGCTTGCGCTCTGCGCGCGCTGCGCTGCAGAGTTAGGCGCCGCCATCGCTCCAGAGCTCATCTTGCAGCATGTGGCCCAACCGGCACCGCTCGATGCGCCCGACACGCTCGGCACCGCAAAGAAACGGCCGTCCAAATCCAAGCGCGCTCGCCCCGTGCTCACTTGCAAGTCTTGCGGCTCGACTTTGGCGCAACTCAAAGAAACCGGGCGCTTGGGCTGCGCCGAAGACTACAAAGTGTTTGCCACAGCCATCACCCGGCTGTTGCTGACTGTTCAAGGTGCCACCGAACATCGTGGACGCCAACCAGCGCGCGTTGCGGCGCGCCAAGCGCACGAGCGGCGTGTGGCTGCGCTGAAGATCGAGTTGGATCTGGCCATCTTCAAAGAAGATTATGAACGCGCAGCAACGCTACGCGACATGCTGCAATGCCTCGAAGATGGAGGCGCCGCAAGTGCGTGAACCTGAAGCCTACTCGGGCCAAGATGGCTGGACGCGCGGCAACGGCCCAGAGGCCGATGTGGTGCTGAGCACGCGCGTGCGTCTCGCCCGCAATGTCGCCGACTTCCACTTCCCCGCGCGGCTCGACGACGAAACGCGCACGCGCCTGCAAGCGCGCATGATCACGGCCATCGACGACGCCAAGCTCGCCGATGACGTGCGTCACGAAGACTTGACCCAATCCAACGCGCTGCACCGCCAACTGTTATGGGAGCGCAACCTCATCAGCCGCGAAGCCATGCAAAGCAAGGGCGTGCGCGGCGTCAGTTGGTCGCCCGCCAAACAGTTCAGCATCATGACCAACGAAGAAGACCACCTCCGCATCCAAGCGCTGCGCGCGGGTCTTGCAACGGCGGAAGCCCTTGCCTGCGCGCTGGAAGTCGACACGCGCTTGGACGCGCGCCTCGAATACTCATGGAGTCCGCAACTGGGCTATCTCACCGCCTGCCCCACCAACGTTGGTACAGGGCTGCGCATCAGCGTCATGTTGCATGTCCCCGCACTGGTCCAAACGCGCCAGTTGGACAAGGTGAACAAGGCCACTGCAGAAGTCGGATTGACAGTGCGCGGATACCACGGTGAAGGCAGCAAGGCCTTGGGCGATGTGATCCAGATTTCCAACCAACGCACCCTTGGTAGTTCGGAGGCAGAGCTACTGGAAACGGTGCAGACCATGTTGGTGAAGGTGGTCGAGTACGAACGGCTGATGCGCGAGAAGCTGCTCGCGGAGTCGAAGACCTCCGTTGAGGACCATATTTGGCGCTCGGTGGGCACCCTGCGCCACGCTCGAAAGCTGGCGATGGAAGAGACCCTCGGGCTGCTATCGGCAGTGCGTCTTGGGATCAACCTAAAGCTGCTTCCGACCATGGGTTTGGACGCTATGAACGAGTTGGTCGTGCTCAGCCAGCCCGCCCATCAACAATCGCTGCACGGAAAGGCCATGGACGCCGATGACCGGGATATAGCTCGGGCGGCGTGGCTGCGCGATAGGTTTAAGCCCGAGTCGAATTGAATACGGCCCGCGCTTTGCGTTGAGATAGGTGCTGAGCGGCTGTCGCCGCGGCAACGTATTCTCTCTTAGGCTGATTCCTGCTGGATCCACACGGTGTGTGGGGGGAAAAGGCCGATGGTGTCTGCAACATTCCTGCCACGACGGCAGGACTGGCTGACGGCGTGGCTGACCACGCTGGGAGGTCTGCGATGTTTGATCGCTACACGGATAGGGCGCGCAAAGTCATGGGTCTGGCTCGCCAAGAGGCGCAGCGCCTGAACCATGAGTACATCGGCACCGAGCATGTCTTGCTTGGGCTGCTGCAAGAGGGCAGCGGCGTGGCCGCTGGCGTGCTGAAGAACTTGGATGTGGACCTCAAACGGGTCCGCCAAGAAATCGAGAAGATGGTGAAGATGGGCTCGGGCATGATCACCATGGGTCAGCTCCCCTTCACACCCCGCGTCAAAGTGGTGCTGGAACTAGCCCTCGAAGAAGCTAGTAGCTGCGGCCATAACTATGTGGGAACCGAACACTTGCTGCTCGGCCTGATCAAAGAAAAGGACGGCAAGGCCGCCAAGGTTTTGCAGTCCCTCGGAATCAAGCTGGAAGCAGTGCGCGAAGAAGTGCTGGAGTTTCTCGGCTCTGATGTGCCAGGACCCGACGGTGAGAAAGACCCAGCCGCTGGGCCTCCCGGCCAACCGCCAGCGGGCCCCGCTGGGACGGCAACCACCGGCAAGTCGAAGACGCCCGCGCTGGACAACTACGGACGCGACCTGACCGAGATGGCCCGCGAAGGCAGCCTCGACCCGGTGATCGGCCGCGCCAAGGAAATCGAACGCGTGATCCAGATCTTGTCGCGCCGCACGAAGAACAACCCGGTGCTCTTAGGCGAAGCCGGCGTGGGCAAGACCGCCATCGTCGAAGGCCTCGCACAATCGGTGATCAAAGGCGATGTGCCCGAAGTGTTGTTGGAAAAGCGCATCGTAGTTTTGGACTTGGCCATGATGGTGGCCGGCACCAAGTACCGCGGCCAGTTTGAAGAACGCATCAAAGCCGTCATGGCCGAAGTGCGCCGCAACCGCAACATCATTCTGTTCATCGACGAGCTGCACACGTTGGTGGGCGCAGGTGGTGCCGAAGGGGCCATCGACGCCAGCAATGTGCTCAAGCCCGCACTGTCGCGCGGCGAAGTGCAGTGCATCGGCGCCACAACCCTCGACGAGTACCGCAAGTACATTGAAAAGGACGGCGCACTGGAACGCCGTTTCCAAACCATCATTGTCGAACCACCCAGCCGCGACGAAGCGCTGGAGATTCTGAAGGGTCTGCGCGATCGCTACGAAGCGCACCACCGCGTGCGCTACACCGACGACGCGCTGGAAGCCGCCGTGGAGTTCTCCACGCGCTACATCGTCAGCCGTTTCTTGCCGGACAAAGCCATCGATGTGATGGACGAAGCCGGTGCGCGCGTACGCCTGAAGGCCATGACGCAGCCGCCCAACCTGAAGGAGTTGGAGGCCGAGATTCAGCGTGTAGACAAGGAGAAGGACGAAGCTGTCAACAACCAGGACTTCGAGCGCGCAGCCCAACTGCGCGACACTTCTTACAACCTGCGCAAGAAGAAGGACGACATCCAGGCTGACTGGAAAGAGCAGACGCGCAACCGCGATCTCGTGGTGGACGGTGAAGTCATCGCCGAAACCGTCTCGAAGATGACTGGCATTCCGCTGCAACGCTTGGATTGCGGCGAGGCCGAACGCCTGCTGCACATGGAAGATGAGTTGCACCGCACGGTCATCTCGCAAGACGAAGCCATCAAGGCCATCGCCAAAGCAGTGCGCCGTTCGCGCTCGGGTTTGAAAGATCCACGCCGCCCCATGGGCTCGTTCATCTTCTTAGGCCCCACGGGTGTGGGTAAGACGCACTTGGCCAAGCAGCTCGCCAAGTTCATGTTTGGCAGCGAAGACGCGCTGATTCAGATCGACATGTCTGAGTACAGCGAGAACTTCAACGCCAGCAAGCTGGTGGGAGCGCCCCCAGGCTATGTGGGCTACGAAGAAGGCGGGCAACTGACCGAGAAGGTGCGCCGACGCCCCTACTCCGTGGTGCTACTCGACGAAATCGAGAAGGCCCACCACGACATCTTCAACATGCTCCTCCAGATCATGGAGGAAGGCCGCCTCACCGATTCCTTCGGGCGTCACATCGACTTCAGGAACACCATCCTGATCATGACCTCGAACATCGGTGCCAGCATCATCAAGAACAAGTCGACATTCGGCTTCAGCGCAGACAGCACCGCCGATCAAGACCGGGCGCGTATGAAAACCATGCTGAGGGGCGAGGTCGATCGCTTCTTCCGCCCAGAATTCTTGAACCGCGTCGACGACATGATCTTCTTTTCGCAACTCGGCCGCGACGACCTCAAGCAGATCGTGGATGTGCAGTTGAAGGATTTGTACGCACGCCTCAAGGTGCGCGAAATCGAGCTGGTCTTGGGTGACGACGCCAAGGAGTTCTTGCTCGAGAAGGGCTACTCCCCAGAGTTTGGCGCCAGACCCATGCGCCGCGCCATCGAGCGCTTCATCGAAGACCCGCTGAGCGAAGAAATTCTCCGCGGCCATGTGAAGAACAAAATGCGCATCGAAGTGGAAGTTCGCCCCGACGAACTCGCATTCCATGCACAACCACGCGAGCAAACCGCGCCTCTACCCATTCAGCCATAATGCAGCGTGATAAGGTGCGGCCCCACTGAACGCGGCCGCCCCTGCCGACGCTAATGCCAAACGGGGGCCCCCATGGAGGCTCCCGTTCTCATGCGCTATGTCGGCTTAGGACTGGTTCTCTCGTTGCTCTGCGCCGCCGCTGTTGTGGTGCTGGTCGATCGCTCCCGCGGTGGGCCCCCGCCATCAGCGGAGCTACTGGAAGGCCTAGAGCGGCGCCTTGCTGCGCTGGAGCAGCGCTTGGCAGCCCCAGCCCGCGGCAACAACGACCCGCGCACTCTCGCGGAAATCGCGCAGTTGTGTGAGGACACCCAAGGTTTGGTGCTGGACGGCGAGCGCGGCCTGCGGCGCGATCTGCAAGGGATCTACGAGCGCTTGCTAGCGCGGCTCGACGAGATCAGCCTGCGCAATGCGGCAGCGAGTGCCGCTGCAGACCCAGCCGCGCGCGAGAAAGTGCATGCGCGCCTCACCGAACTGGGCATCATCTTGCGCTTGGATGTCGGCGAAGTGGAATTGAGCGGCGCATTCTCTGAAACCGATCGCCCCTTGGAGTTCCTCGCCGTCGCGCCGGGCGGGCGCGCCTACGAAGCGCTGTTCTTGATTGATGTAGCGCCGGCAGCCTTGAAGGTAGCCATCGAAGAACTGGGTTTCGCAGAAAATGACCCCGACCCCGAGACTTTTCGCTGGGCGGACAGCACGCGTGGCGTGTTCGTGTATGCACAGTGGGAAGGCCAAGCGCACCCATGCCGCGTTGAAGACTTGGTGTGGAATCGCGAAACCGACACGATCATGCAACGCACGCCATGGATGTTCACTGCCTCGCGCTTCTTTACCGACACGCGCACTTGGGAGCGCCACTTCGCGGCTGAGCTCTACAAAAACTTGATGGCGTTGTCCCTGACCTATGCCGCCGAAGCCCTGCTTGCCAATCCGTTGGAGTGCGCATCCAACGAGAACATCTTCTTCCCCAACAAGGACCGTTGCCCGAAAAGCGGCACCAAAGCGAAGTTGATCTTGCGGAAAGAAGCGCAGCCCGAGTGGGACAAGCCCTGAGAGGGCCCGGACTGCCGCTTGGAATCCCGCCGAGCGACGAACTGAATGCGTTGCTGCGCAAGGCCGCTCGACGCGCGCGCTGCAGCGCAGCGCTGGAAGTGAGCGCGTGGCCGTTGCTGCTGCTGGCCTCTGCCGTGTTCCTGTGGGAAACGCTGGCGCGAGTGGTCTGGATGCCGCAAAGTTCCGGCCTTGCCTTGGGGCTAGGCATGATTGGATTGGGCGCTGGACTGCTGCGTGCCAGTCGCACGCCAACGGCATGCGCAGTGCTGCACGAAGCCGGCAACATCGCTGGCAGCCCGCTGCTTTTTGCGAGCCTCGAACACAGCGAGAACAGTGCGTTGGGGGCGCTCGTAAGAGCACGCGCGGCAGCGCAGGCCGCCGCGCCCTCGGCCACCACAGCACCTCCCCCGAAACTCGCGGTGCGCTTGCTGCCGTTGGCTTTGCTGTTGGCGGTTTTGGCCGCGGCAGTTCCGGGCCGCGAGGCGCGCGCGACGCCCTACGCAGACAGCGCACACAGCGTCCGAGCCGCGCTGGATGCAGCGCGTGCGACGCTTGTTTACCAAGCGCCGCAGAGCGCGAATGTCCTGACCGCAGACCCTGCCAAGAAGCCCGCAATGCTGACGGCGGAGGCCGCAGCAGTGGAAGCAGCGCTGCAAGCTGATGTGCGCGCCTTGGCCCGCGTCGCCGCCGCGTTGCCCGTGGCTGATGCCGCCACGACAGCACAAGCACTGGCAGCACTCGCAGAAAAGCTGCGCAGCAACGCCGCGTCGCAAGAAGAACGCGAAGCGCTCAGCACCGCGATCAGCGCTGCGCGCACGGTGGTGCCAAGCGGCGAAGTTGCGGCGCTGTTGGCTCGCTTGCAACAAGAGCTTGCTGCGGGCTCCAGCGACGGCGCTGCGTCGGCATTGGCTGCACTGGCAGCGGCCGCCGCAGCACGCGCGCCAGCGTTGGACGCGGTGCAGCAGTTGCAATTCGTTTTGCGCGCAACACACACGGGCGCGCCAACAACCAGCGAAGCGCAAGAGCGCGATGACTTGCGCTCAGCCGACAGAAACGGCGCGCGCAGCAGCACAGCAGAGCGCCAACGCGAACCGCAACATGCACGCGTGCTCGAACGCTATTTCCGCTGAGCTTTGCGCACGGCGAGATACAAACAACTAAGCGCGTGTCTCGACAGCACATATCTGGGCGTGATTACGGCGAGAAAACGCACCTATCCGCCTTGATTACCTTCATTTCGTGAAAGTGCGTTTTTGGCACGGAACTTGGCAAATGCGCCTTTGTCTCGACAAAGCTGCACATGCCCCCTTATCCTGCCCTGCAGTCGCTGCAGGTTCGCAATGAATTGCAACGAGGAGGACGCCCATGGCCACCCCTGAGCCAAAGCCAGATGCCAAGTTAGATGCCCTTCCGCCCTCCGTGCAAGGCGAAGAAGCGGATGAATTGTTGGCCGGTTGGTTTGATGGCCACCGTGCCGGACGCGCCCAGACTTTTAACGAGGTTGCCGATTGCTTGGCTCCTCATGGCTACTCCATAGAGCACGACGAACTGCTGCGCTGTGGTGGCGAACCATCGCCCCGCTGCGTGGTTCCTGCCCCGGACAACGACGGCAACGACCCGCGCTACGCCGAAGGCTATGAACAGGGCTTTGCTGCGGCACGGGCGCGCCTCGTGATGCATGTGCGCGAGCAGTTGGCGCAAGACGGACATTTTTTGTCGGATGGCTTGCGTGTGCTGACACATGCGGAAGCCTCTGATTTTGTGGATGGGCTCTGCCCTGTCCAAGACCTGCCGCACCGGAACGATCTGGCCGCCGCCATTCCGGAGGGAGGAATGTGGAATATGGTTGTTCGAAGCTTCACTCGTAGGGCAGCGATCATTACCGTTGGCACCACCATCGTCGCAGCCAGCCTTGGCTGGATCGGGGCCATGCAATTGGCCCGCCCAGCGCCCGCACCACCGCCACCCACTTGGACGCCGCCGAGTTGCTGGGATGCAACCGGCGCTTTGCCACGGCAAATGCTGCTGGCCATCGACGAGACTGCCTTCAACTTAGAACAAGCAGAGGGCGTTCCCTCTCCGACGCTGCTGACGCACATGCAGCAGATATTTGCATTGCAAGATTCTGTAGGGGAGCTCGGCAGGAGTCTGTATTGCCGTTGGATTGGCGAGCGCGACCGCAGCGAGTATGTGGCGGCTCTGCTGACACAACTGAACCCCACGCTGCAAGGTGCACCGGCACGCGGCGGCATCTTGAAGGCCGTCGGGCTGCTGCATCACAACAACCTGCCCAGCATCATCACGACGGCGCACCGCCAGACGCTACAGGCCTACCAAGCCAGCCAACTGGAAAACGACGAACACAACTGGGACATCCTGGAGCGGCTTGTGGAGGCGCTTGTAGCCGCGGGGATCTAACCCCATGTCCATCACAAATGTCACCTATGACCCAAACCCGCCTCGCGCGGGCCAGCCGGTGACGATCACTTTCGAAACACCCCAAAGCATGTATCCGACTCCGGATGTCAGACTCAAGGTGGGCCGAGAACTGGAGACTCCCCTGCCCGTAACCCGCACCAAGAGCAACAAGTGGCAGATCACGGTCACCGCTACGACGCCGACCTCCGGCAGCATCACCATTGTGCAAGGCACGATGATCAAGATCTTGAGCATCTGATTCACTCGATCTCGGATGCTGCGCGGCGCAGCTTCGCGCGCTTGGCTCAGCGCACGCGCGGTGTGAAACTCAAACTGGCGCTGTTGATGCAGTAGCGCAAATGCGTCGGCGGCGGGCCGTCTTCGAACACATGCCCAAGATGGCTGTCGCAGCGCGCGCAAGTGACTTCCGTGCGCACCATTCCGTGCGAAATGTCGCGATGCTCGGCGATGCGACCGGGTGCCACCTGCTCGAAAAAACTGGGCCAGCCGCAACCGGCATCAAACTTCGCATCGGAAACGAACAAGTGCGTGCCGCAACCAATGCACGCATACAAGCCGGCGTCTTTGACATTCCAGAACGCGCCACTGAAAGCGCGCTCGGTGCCTTTCTTGCGCGCCACGTCGAATTGCTGCGGCGTTAGTAGCGCGCGCCATTCCGCCTCGGTCCGCGAGATCTTGTCTGCCGCCACGGGTGAATCCTCCTTGGGCTGCAAGCGTGGCGAGCCGTGTTCATCGACGCCGCCGCAAGCCGCCAACAGCAGTCCAAACAAAACGCATAGTTTCTTGCTGCTCACAGGCACCAATGATAGCCGCACGCCGCGCTTCACAGACGCGTACTCAGCAGGCACAATCCGTAGCGCGTGCGCACGGCTTTGTTCATCACTTGCTTGGCAGATCAACTGCGCCCTTCTATCGGAGTGGGATTGGTGCGTGTTCTAAGGCGTGCGGGCGTGCAACCAGAGTTCCCAGCGGCGCAAGGCTGTTGCGGGCAACCCGCGTGGAACTTGGGCCACGCCAGCGTGGCTCAGGCGGAGGCCGAACGCATGCTGCGCGTGTTCGAGCCCTACGACGCCGTGGTCACTCCATCGGGCTCGTGCGCTGCCATGGTGCAGCACTACGAAACCGTGTTTGGTACAGCTCACTCCCTCGCTGCGCAGGCCCGCGCACTCGCAGCCAAAACCCACGAATTCTCCGCCTTCATCGTGAATCAACTGGGTGTCACAAAAATGCCAGGACGCTTCCCGCAGCGCGTCACTTGGCATGCCGCATGCCATGGCACGCGCTTGGCGCAGGTGCGCAACGAACCGCTGCAGTTGCTGTCGAGCATCGAGGGTCTCGAGTTAGTGCCCCTGCCGCGCGTCGAAGACTGCTGCGGGTTTGGCGGAGCGTTCTGCGTGAAATTTCCTGAGATTAGTAGCGCCATGGGAGCCGAGAAATGCGCCCATGTGCACAGCACGCGCGCTACGGTGCTGGCAGGCAACGACGCCGGCTGCCTGCTGCATTTGCAGGGCTTGCTGGCGCGCGCTGGGCCAGCACCCCGCGTACTGCACCTTGCGGAATTGCTGGACGAAGCCGCAACAGGGCGCCCCACATGCTGAGCCCCCAAGGCCACTTCGCAGAGCGCGCCAAAGAAGCCGTGGCCGATGCGCACTTGCGTGCTGCGGTGCGCCGCACGGTGGATCGCTTGCGAGACTTGCGCCGCACTACGGAAGCCAACGACAGCGCCATGCCGCTTCGTCGCGAGAAAGCGCGCTTGGTGCGCGAGCATTCGGTGGCTGCGCTCCCGCACTTGCTGGAGCAGTTCACCCAGGCTTGCCGCCGCAATGGCACCGTCGTGCACCGGGCCGCGGATGCTGCTGAGGCCTGCGGCATCGCGCTCTCGCTACTGCGCACGCACGCAGCGCGCCGCGTGGTGAAGTCGAAATCCATGGTCACAGAAGAGATCGGGCTGAACGAAGCACTGGAACGCGATGGGATCGAAGTGACCGAGACAGATTTGGGCGAGTGGATCATCCAACTCGCTGGGGAGAGGCCCTCGCACATCATCTTGCCGGCAATCCATAAGACGCGCCATGATGTGCAGCGTTTATTCGAACGCGAAAGCGGCACCACGCTTTCTCCGGACACGGCGCGTTTGTGCGCTCACGCGCGCATCAGACTGCGCGAGAAATTCTTGCAAGCAGATGCCGGCATCAGCGGCGCCAATTTCGCGGTGGCTTCTACCGGCAGCATCGCGTTGTTCACCAACGAAGGCAACGGACGCTTGGTCACTACGCTGCCGCGCGTGCATATTGCCTTCATGGGCATGGAACGCGTAGTGGCAGACCTCGACGCTCTTGCCAGCATGGCCGAAGTGCTGCCGCGTTCGGCGACGGGCCAGAAACTGACCAGCTACTGCACTGTCATCACAGGACCGCGAGGCCCCGGTGAACTCGACGGCCCCGAGCACTTGCATGTGATCATCGTCGACAACGGGCGCAGCGCGGTGTGGCGCGACCCAGAGTTTCGCGATGTGCTGCGTTGCATTCGCTGCGCGGCCTGCCTGAATGTGTGCCCGGTGTATGCGCAAGTGGGCGGCCATTCTTACGGCGGCACTTATCCAGGGCCTATCGGCGCAGTGCTAACGCCACTGCTGCGTCCAGAGCAACGCAGCGCAACCGAACTGGCCGAAGCCAGCACGCTTTGCGCCGCCTGCACCGAAGCCTGCCCCGTGGGCATTCCGCTGCACGACATGCTGGTGCGTTTGCGCCGCCGCGAACAGGCGTTGCATCCGCACCGCGTGCAACGCCTGATGTTGCGCGTGGCCATGCGTTTCGCACGCAGCGCCAAGGCAGGGGCCCTTCCTGCGCTGTTGCGTGCCGCCAGCCACGGCGGCACAGCAATCGTGTTGCGAAAATTGGTGCCCGCACTGGACCACTGGCAACGCACTCGCGCCTTACCTCCAGCACCAGCGCAGACTTTCCGCGCGCTGTGGCCGCAACTGGCGCAGGAGGCCATGAATGAGCACTAACGCAAGTGCGCGCGCGGCCAGCACCCTGGCTGCGAACAGTTTCCGAGAAGCGCTGCTGGCCGTCGGTGGCGAAGTGCATTTGGTGCACACTGCTGCAGAAGCCCAAGCCTGCCTGCAAGCCGTGCTTGAAGAGGCACATGTGCGTGAACTCGTGCATCACGCAGCCGAGACGCTCGCACCACTGCAACTGTCGGCTTTGGCGCAACAGCTGCAACTGACTGGGCCGCACGGCATCGGGCCGCAAGCTCATCGCGAACACTGCGCGCGCGCAGGTGCCGGCCTGACGGGTGCCATCGCAGGCATCGCAGCCACAGGCACGCTGGTGCTGGCTGCCGCTGCAACCACGCCACGCTCCACCAGTTTGTTGCCGCCGTTACATGTGGCGCTGTTGCACAGTGCTCGCATTGTGCCCGACATCGCGGCGGCGCTGCTCCTATTCCCTGCGCAGGCGCTGCCATCGCAGATAATCAACATCACAGGCCCCAGTCGCACCGGCGATATCGAACACGACCTCACCACTGGCGTGCACGGCCCAGCGCGCCTCGTGGTGATCCTGCTGCACCCAGAGTCGGAGCATCATCCATGAGCCCAGGACAACTTGAAGGCAAATGCGCACTGATCACCGGCGCAGGCAGCGGCATCGGCGCCGCCATTGCTCGCAGCTTCGCGCAGCAAGGCGCGCAGGTGGCGCTGCTGGATATTGATGCCAGCGCTGCCGCGCATGTGGCCCACAGCATTCGCGACGCGGGTGGCACCGCCCACGCATGGCCCTGCGATGTTGGCGCCGAAGCCAGCGTCAACCACGCCGTAGACCAAGCGCTGCAATGGGCTGGGCGCGTGCACATCTTGGTGAACAACGCTGGGATCGCTCATGTCGGCAGCGCGCTGGACACCACCGAGGCAGACCTCGACCGCATCTATCGCGTGAATGTCAAAGGTGTGCACTTCTGCACGCGCCGCATGCTCCCGCATTTCTTGAGCAATGGCGGCGGCTGCATCTTGAACATGTGCAGCATCGCTGCGCTCGTGGGCATCGAAGCGCGCTTGGCCTATTCCATGTCCAAAGGCGCAGTGCTGGCCATGACACGCAGCGTGGCGGTGGACTACATGGCCCAAGGCGTGCGCTGCAACTGCATTTGCCCTGCCCGTGTGCACACGCCTTTCGTCGATGGTTTCTTAAAGGCCAACTACCCGGGCCGTGAAGCCGAAATGTTCGCACAACTCGCGGCCTATCAGCCCATGGGGCGCATGGGCACGCCAGAAGAAGTGGCGGCCATGGCCGTGTACCTTGCTTCCGACGCCGCGAGCTTTGTGACAGGCCAGGCATTTCCCTTGGATGGCGGTGTGTTGGTGCGCTGAAAGGACATGTCGCGATGAAGCTGATTCGATTCGGGCCCGCAGGCGCAGAAGCCCCTGGGCTGCAACTGGAGAATGGCCGCCGCATCGATGCGCGCGGCTTCGCGCCCGATTGGAATGAGCAGTTCTTCGCAAGCGACGGCCTCGCGAAGCTGGAGCAGTGGGCGCAACAGCATGCGGCCACTGCGCCGGAAGTGACGCAGAATGTGCGCCTCGGGCCGTGCATCGCGCGCCCGAGCAAGATCATTTGCATAGGACTGAACTATCGCGACCACGCGGCCGAGACTCATGCGAAGTTGCCCGCGGAGCCGGTGATCTTTTTCAAGTCCACCACCGCACTGTGCGGCCCCAACGACCCCGTGGTGATTCCGCTGGGCGGCACCAAGGTGGACTGGGAAGTGGAACTCGCTGTGGTCATCGGACGAACCGCGCAACACTTGAGCGAAACAGAAGCGCTCGCGCATGTGGCTGGCTACTGCCTCCACAACGACTACTCCGAACGCGCTTTCCAACTGGAACACTGCGGCCAGTGGGTGAAGGGCAAAAGCTGCGACACCTTTGCACCGCTTGGCCCGTTCATGGCCACCCGCGACGAAGTGCGCGACCCTCAAGCGCTGGAACTGTGGCTGCGCGTGAATGGCATCGAGATGCAACGCTCCAACACACGCGAGATGTGTTTCGGTGTGGCAGGCTTGGTGGCTTACATCTCGCAATTCATGACGCTCTTGCCCGGAGATGTCATCAGCACGGGCACGCCTGCTGGCGTGGGTCTGGCCAAAGACCCGCCGCAATACTTGCAAGCAGGTGATGTGGTGGAATTGGGCATTGATGGACTGGGCACGTCGCAACAACGCGTAGTGCAACATCCGCTGGCGCGCACGAGGAGTAGCGGAGCATGAGCTTGAAGATCACCGGAGTAGAAACGGTGCTGCTGCGGGTGCCGCTCAAGCAACGCACGATCACCGATTCGCAGAGCAGCGTCACGGATGTCGAGTTTCTGCAGGTGGTGTTGCGCACCGAAGGCGGGCTGACGGGCTATGGCATGAACTGGAGCTACACGCCAGGGCTGAAGGCCGCACAAGTGGCGTTAGACCAGAACTATGCGCCGCTGCTGATGGGTGCCGACGCAGTGCAGCGCCGCGAATTGGTGCGCCAGATGTTTTTCTCGAACCACTTCATCGGCCGCGTCGGCGCCACGCGGGTGGCCATTGCCGCTGTGGAATTCGCCTTGTGGGACTTGGCCTGCAAGGCTGTGAATTTGCCGCTGTGGAAGATGTTGGGCCCTGCGCGCACGCGCGTGAAGGCATATTCCACCGACGGCGGCTGGCTGAGCTGGAGCACCGACGAATTAGTGCGCGACGCCACACGCTTGGTGGAACGTGGCTTCGATGCCGTGAAACTGAAACTTGGGCTGCCCGATCCGCTGGAAGATCTCGCACGCATCGCAGCGGTGCGCAAGGCCGTCGGCCCCAAGGTACAGATCATGACGGATGTGAATTGCGCATGGACTTTGGCCACTGCACGACGCATCGCCCCGCGCTTGGCCGAGCACGATGTCACTTGGCTCGAAGAGCCGATGATGCCCGAAGATGTGCGCAGCCACGCAGTGCTGCAGCGCGCCATCAGCACGCCGCTGGCAGTGGGTGAAACGCTGTACACGCTGCAGAGTTTTCGCGACTACATCGCCGAAGGGGCCTGCACCTTCGTGCAAGCCGACGCGACCAAGTTGTTAGGCATCGACGAATGGCTGCAAGTAGCGGCGCTGGCCGCTGCGTGGAACCTGCCCGTGGTGCCGCACACCAATGTGCAGCAGAAGCTGCATGTGCAACTAGCAGCAGCCACGCCCAACGCGTTGATGGTGGAGAACTGCTACGAATCGCTGAACGAAATGTGGGTCGAGCCCATCTATGTGCGCGACGGGCACTACAGCCTGCCGCAAGAACCTGGGTGCGGCCTGCAGATCCGCGATGAGGTGATCCGTGACCACCGTATCGGCTGAGCGCCGCATCGACGCGCACCAGCACTTCTGGATTCACTCTCCCAAAGTGCACACTTGGATGACGCGGCGCCAGGGAATGGAGCCGCTCATGCGCGACTTCTTGCCGCGCGATCTGGCGCCACTGCTACGCGGCAGCATGATCGATGGCTGCGTAGCCGTGCAAGCAGCATCCACTACGCACGAAACGCGCTGGCTGTTGGACCTCGCCAGCGCCCACAGTTTCATCCTTGGAGTGGTTGGTTGGGCAGATCTCGCGGCACCGGATTGCGCCGACCAACTCGCAGCGCTGCCCGAGCGCTCACGCCTGAAGGGTCTGCGCCACTTGGTGGAAGACGAAGCCGACCCGCACTTCTTGGCGCGCAGCGACATCGTTGCTGGCATCGCGTGCTTGCAGCAAGCGGGCTTGGTGTTCGATCTACTGCTGCGCCTAGATCAATGCGAAGCAGCTCTGAAATTGCTGGCGCGCTTGCCGCAGCAACGCTTTGTGCTGGACCACTGCGCCAAACCACCGGTGCGCAGCGGCGCACTGGAACCTTGGGCTACGCAATTGCGCGCGCTGGCGCGTCATCAAAACCTGGTATGCAAACTCAGTGGGCTTGTCACCGAAGCGGAATGGCGCACCTGGGATGAACGCGAATTCTCTCCCTTCACAGAAGTCGTGCTCGAGGCCTTCGGTCCACAACGCTTGATGCTGGGGTCGGATTGGCCTGTGTGCACTTTGGCGGCTCCTTATGGCCGCGTGTTCCATTTGATGGAACCCTTGCTGCAGCAGTTGAGTTACGCCGAGCGCGCGGCCATCCGTGGCGGAACAGCGGCGCAGGTTTACGCGCTGTAATTTTTTGCGTCCCTCATCCTAGGCGGTTTCTTTGCCGAAAAGATATACCGGGGCGAACCCGCTCGCCCTATGCACCTTTGACCAAGGACTAGGAGTTCCCATGCGTATGAACGTCAGGATCGCGATCTGTTTTGCGTGCGGCTTGCTGGCGGCAGTGCCAGCGCAAGTGAGTTTGTCTTCTACGGCATTGCGCAATTCTGGCGCTGCCACGCTGACGGCTACAGGCCCGGCGGGTTCACCGCTGTGGTTATTGGCCGATGTCACTGCGGGGCCTGCCGTGTACGGCTCGCTCACCTTTGGCTTGGGCCTGAGCCCTGCGCTGGTGGTGGTGGAATCACCGGCACCATTCGATCCAGCGGGCGCGCTAACGGCCGCCTTCACATTGGATCCTGCAGTACTTGCTGGCACACCGCTCTGGATGCAGTTGGCCACAATTGACCCAACGGGCCCTAGCGACGGCATGGTGCTGAGCAACACAGTGCACCGCGTCGTGCACCCGCGTGACATCGCAGGCCTGGGCACATCGGGTTTTTGCAGCGGTACGAACCCAGCCTTTCTCGCCAACGACGAAGTGGCCACCGTGCCGCTTGGCATGACCTTCCAGTACTACGGCGTCGACTTCACCGAAGTGATGGTCGATTCCAACGGCCTCGTCACTTTCGGCACTAGTGCCGTCAGTGACCCGCTCGCTTCTGCCACACGCCTGAGTGCGAAGAGCGCTGTTATCGCTGTGCTCTGGGCAGACTTGGACCCCAGCGTGCTGCAGCCCGCAGGCGACCCACGCAATAAGATTCAGATCGACCGCGAAACCGGCAGCCACTGCCGCTTTACTTGGAATCAAGTGCAGCGCCCAGGCGACCCTGCGGAAAGCAGCGCATCGCTGAGCTTGTGGTGTGACGGCAGCATCACCATGGAGTGGGGCGCGGTCAGTGGACCCGTCACCGTAGGCATGAATGCACTAGGTGGCAGCGGCATCGCAAGCGTGGACATCTCCGCCTCGGATAGCGGCGTCCTGCCAGCCTTCGTCGGGTTCGCACAGGAGTTTGCTTCCGCTGGGGCGTTCGACCTAAGCAGCAGCATACTGACGCTGCGTCCCAACGGGCTTGGCGGATACCTGACGAGGATCAACTGAGTCTGATGCAGTAGTGCGCATTCAAGTTCGACGCCCTTCCGCACCGCGTGCTGAGGCGTAGGATCCGGGCGCGCGTTCGCAGCGAATGGTCGCTGCAACGCGCGCCACTGCATATGAAGAAGATTCGCGTTTCCACTCCGCTCGTCGATATTGATGGCGACGAGATGACCCGCATCATCTGGGCACTCATCAAGCAGAAACTGATTCTGCCCTACCTCGAAGTTGACTTGCTGAGCTTCGACCTCGGCATCGAGAACCGCGATCGCACCAACGATCAGGTGACAGTGGACGCGGCTCACGCAATCCAGAAGCACGGTGTGGGCGTGAAATGCGCCACCATCACTCCCGACGAAGCGCGCGTGAAAGAGTTCGGCCTGAAGGAGATGTGGAAATCTCCGAACGGGACCATCCGCAATATCCTTGGCGGCACAGTGTTTCGCGAGCCGATCATTTGCAAGAATGTGCCGCGCTTGGTGCCTGGCTGGACGCAGCCGATCATCATTGGCCGCCACGCTTTCGGCGATCAGTACCGCGCTACGGATTTTCGCGTCAACGGCCCCGGCAAGTTGACCATGACTTTCACGCCTGCCGACGGCAGCGCCGCGCAGACCCACGAGATCTTCCAATTCCCAGGCTCTGGCGTGGCCATGGGCATGTACAACCTCGACGATTCCATTCGCGGTTTCGCGCGTGCGTGCCTCGCTTATGGGTTGGCGCGCAATTACCCGGTGTACCTCAGCACCAAGAACACCATTCTGAAACGCTACGACGGCCGCTTCAAAGATCTGTTCGCCGAGGTGTACGAAGCCGAATTCGACGCGCGCTTCGCCGCCGCGAAGATCACCTACGAACACCGCCTCATCGACGACATGGTGGCCGCTGCGCTCAAGTGGGAAGGTGGCTTTGTGTGGGCCTGCAAGAATTACGACGGTGATGTGCAGAGCGACACCGTGGCGCAAGGCTTCGGCTCGTTGGGCCTGATGACCAGCGTGTTGATGACGCCCGATGGCAACACCATCGAAGCGGAAGCAGCGCATGGCACAGTGACGCGCCACTACCGCGAGCATCAAGCCGGTCGCCCCACTTCGACCAACCCCATCGCTTCGATTTTTGCGTGGACGCAGGGGTTAAAGCACCGCGGCCGCATGGATGCCACGCCCGATGTGGTGCGCTTTGCCGAGACTTTGGAAAAAGTCTGCGTGGACACGGTTGAAAGCGGCGCCATGACCAAAGACCTCGCCATCTTGATCAGCAAGAACGCACCGTGGCTGACCACAGAACAGTTCTTGATCGCGCTGGACAGCAACCTCGCCAAACGCCTCGGGTAGCATCGGCGCGCTGGCAACGACCCGCTAGCGCCCACCGGAGCTGCAATGACATTTTCCACTCGCCGGAATTTCCTCGCCGTGACGGCCAGCACCGCCGCGGCGCTTTCGTTGACTGACTTGGTGCGCGGCAAGACGCCGATAACTGGAGCCCCGCGCCCTTCGTTCAAAACGCGCTTCGCCGTGAATGTGGAAATGTGGTGGGGCGGCGTGCCCTTCATGGAGCGCGTGCGCAACACCCATGCCGCCGGTTTCCCTGCCATCGAATTCTGGCCGCACCAAGGGAAACCGCTGGACGAACTGGCGGCGTATTGCTCCGAGACCGGTTTGGAAGTTGCGCAGTTCACTGCGTGGGGTTTCTCGCCAGGGCTCAACGACGCAGCAAATCACGACCAGTTCGTGCGCGCCACTGAAGAAGCGCTGCAAGTGGCGACGAAGCTGCGCTGTCGCAAGATGACCGTTGTGGCAGGCAACGATCGCAAAGGTGTGTCGCAACGAGAAATGCACGACCAAGTGATTGCTGGGTTGAAGCGCGCTGCGCCGCTGGCGGAAGCTGCCAAAGTCATGCTGATCTTGGAGCCGATGAACATTCGCAAGGACCACAAAGGGCATTGCCTCTACGGCAGCACCGACGCGCTGCGCATCTGCCGCGAAGTGAATTCGCCCATGGTGAAGATCAACTGGGATCTTTACCACATGCAAATCAGTGAAGGCGATTTGTGCCGACGCCTTGGTGAAGGCTTCGATCAATTGGGCTATGCGCAGGTGGCGGACAACCCTGGACGCAACGAGCCCGGCACTGGCGAAGTGCATTACGCGCGGGTGCTGCGCGCGCTGCATGAATTGGGCTACCACGACTATGTCGGTCTGGAGTGTTCGCCATTAGACGGCGAAGACAAAGCCATTGAGCGCTTGCGCATCGTGGACACCTGGTAGTTCGCGACATGACGCCGCAGCGCGCCGTGATTCTCGTTGGAGTTGCACTCACGCTGTCGCTTTGGATCGGTGCTTGGCATGGTGCACTCAGCAGCGATTTCGGCAGCGGTTTCTTCGGTGCTAATGGTGCTGGCTACAGCGGACGCATCGCATCCAATCTCGCGACGCATCCTTTGTCGCTGACGCGCACCGGCGCACCTTGGTTTGTGTTGCGCGCACAGGAACCGCTTGTGCTTCAGTACAGCAACCATCCACCCGGATACATGCTGGTTCAGGGGTTTCTCTACGGCGTCTGTGGCATTGAACCACTGGTTCTGAAGCTGTTCGCGCTGTTGCTGCACGCTGGCACAGCACTCGTGCTGCTGTTGTTTTTTCTGCCGGACCGCCCTGCTGCGGCTGCGGTGGCAGGCATTTTCGGAGCAACCTTGCCAGTAGCGGCGCACTACGGCTTCATGTGTTCGGCCTTCGGCCCATGCACGCTGCTGCTGGCTGCAACGCTGCTGTTGTGGCGGCGCCATGGGCGCGTGGGCGACGCCGCGTCGCTGCGCTGGTTGTGCTTGCTTGCTGGCTTCAATGCGTGGTTGGATTGGAACGGGCTCGCGATGTTGCCATGCCTCGTCGTAGCGGCGCTTTTGCAGCGGCGGCGCGCGCTGGCCACGGCGTTGGGCATCACACTTGCGGCCAGCCTTGGGATGTTGTTGGTGCACTGCTCGTATGTGCTCGGCGGTCCCAGTGCGCTGCTGCATGAAATGCAGCGACTGGCAGGAGCCACGGGTGACGGCCTGCGTTGTGGCGATGCTGCGTGGTGGCTCGCGATGGCCGGCCACCTGCAATCGCAGTTCGGAGCGATTGCATTAGTGCTCGCGCTTGGTGGTTGGCTGCTGGCTCCGCGAGAACTGCGTTCCTTCGCGCTGCTGTCCGCTGCACCGGGGCTGCTGTTGATCTTCGCACTGCAACATCACGCAGCAGTTCATGACTACTGGGTGCAGCCGCTGTTGCCCGCAGTGGTCTGGGGAGCAGCGCTCGCGTGCGAGCGCGCGCTGTGTCACGCCAACAAGTTGGTGGCAGTGGCTGCAGCAGCAACAGTGGCCTTCGTCGCCGTCGTCGGCCTGATGGCGGCCTCGTCATCACTGGCGGCATCCCTCGCACCTGACGGCGCGCGACAGATTGCGCAAGCAGTCGATTCGCTGGCCACGCCTGACGACACAGTGCTCTTGCCGCTCGCCAACTTGGAGAATGTCGGCGGCTACACCACGCGCCAAGTGATGGTGGGCGTCGACAGCGTGGCCGAGGTAGACGCCATCACTGCATCGATTCGTGCCAGACGACCGCTCGGACGCGTGCTTCTGTTGCTGCCCACGCCTTGGAAAGACCCTGCATTTGCGATGGCCATGGAAGTGCGCGCCCCTTCGAAGCGCATCGGTAGCGCGCGCCTGCATGTGCTGCTCGCGCCGCAGTGATTCCCCGCCGCTCCGCAGCCGATCCCGAGTCTTATTGGATTAGTGCGCATTCAGTCGCTGCGGCTGCTTTCCACCGCCAGCGCTACTGCAACTCTTTCACTGCGAGGTTGCGAAATTCCACAGCGTCGCCGTGCCCGCCAAAGCCAATGTGACCGCTGCTGCGTTCCAAACCCGGATGGGGTGTGTCGTGCAGCGGTTTGGTCACTTCTGCATCAAGGATGACGGTGCCGTTCAGTTCCACCGTGAGATGGCGGCCCTTTAGCGTAATGCACTCGTGGTTCCACGAACCCGTAGGCCGCAGATAGCCTCGTGCAGCAGGCACGATGCCGTAGGCAGAACCATGCATCTGCCAAGCTTGCAGACCGGCGTACTTCGAATGGCCGTCGTCTAACACTTGAACTTCACAGAAGCCGTCATAGGCGCCGTCACCTTTGCCTGGATAGCGCAGCAGAATGCCATTGTTGCCGCCAGGCGGCAGGCGGAAATCGAAACGAAAACTGAAATCGGCGTAGCTCTGTGTGGTCCACAGATTGCCGCCGCTGCCCTGCTTGCAACGCAAAACGCCACCTTCAGCGCCGTACCCCTGCTTGTCACCAGAGAATGCGGAGTGCGTGGCGTCCACAGCAATGACTGCCCAACCATCGCCCTCTTGAGCCCTCAAGGCGGCGTCCGCTTCAGCGTGGTCTAACGCGCGCACGGCAAGGTTGCGGAAGCGGATTTCGCCGCCGTGAGTTTGCAATTGCAGCGGCCCGCGCGGCGGCAATGGAAGCGACGGTTCGAAGTAGTTCTCCATAGGCACGGCGTCCACCGTCAAGTGCTCATTCAACCAAACCCAAGTACGCGCACCCACTTGGCGGATCTTCATGCTGTTCCATTCGCCGAATGCTTGGTCTGCCTTCACCAGCGGATCGCGTGGGTGGCGCTTGTTGTTCCATAAACCAGCGCTGCCTTTGTCGGCACCAAGGTTCCATTTGCCACCAGCTTCTGTGGTGTCCCAAATCTGCACTTGCGGATTCGCGCGCAAGTAGATGCCGCTGTCCGCCAGCGCCACTGTGCGGTACTCAAGCTGATACTCAGCATCTGCGAAATCGTTGTTGCTGGTGAGGTATGCGCCGTGGCCGTCGTTGATCAGCTCAGCGCCGCTCGCGCTCCAATGCGCTCGCACTTCAGCGTCGAATTCGGCTTGTTTGGCTGCGCGCGTTGGTTCGTCCCACGCAGCCTCCAATTTCGGATCGAGGTGCGGGCGCCCGCGCCAAGCAGTGACACCATGGCCAGCAGGCAAGGGCACGGTAGAGCACGCCGCGACAAGAATGAGCACTAATGCCAGCGCAAGTTTCAATTTCATCGCGAGGGTTCCTTTTGCGCAGCGCGCGAGCGCGACCTTATCCGATGGCGTTGCTATCGTCGCGGCCCATGCGCCGCCACTTGCTGCTGATTTGTGCCTTGTTGGCGCTTTCTTCGGGTTGCAGTGATGCTGCGCCACGACCTTCGGTGCCAACGCCGCGAGTGTGGCATGCTGCTGTCGCCGACTTGCCCTTGCCGCAGTTGCGCGCTCCGTTGCCGGCACTGGGTCCGAATGCGCCGCAGCGCATCGTCAGCCTTGTGCCCAGTGTCACTGAACTCGTTTGTGTGCTGGGGTTGCAGGACCGTCTGGTTGGCCGCTCGCGCTGGTGCGATTCCCCTGCTTCGGTGCGAGACCTGCCCGACCTCGGCGGATTGCAAGATTTTCAAGCAGAACGCATCGCCGATTTGCGTCCAGATCTCGTTTTGCTGTTCGACACCTTGCCCGGGCTGCAAGAGACTCTCAGCAAGCAGTTCCATCTGCGCTGCGTGGCGCCGGCCACTGAACGCGAAGACGATGTGTTCGCGGGCCTTCACACTGCAGCGCTGGCGCTGGATGCGGCTGCGCGCGGCGAATCGCTGGCGGCGGATTTGAAAGAGCAGTTATTGCGCCTGCAACAGGCCCATGCCGCTGGGCCTCATCCGACCGTATTGGTGGTGCTGGACCGCAGCCCGCCATTTGCCGCATGCCCGGGCTCGTTCGTCGACTTGCTCATCCGCACTGCGGGAGGGGTCAACGTCGTGCGCACACCGCCGCAAGAGCGCCCTTGGTGCGCACTCTCCGTGGAGACCATCCTCGACCTCGCCCCAGAAGTGATCGTTGACCTATCCGTCGGCGACGGCGCCGATGCCGCGATCAAGGCTGGAGCAGAATTCTGGGCGGCGCTGCCAATGTTGCCGGCTGTGCGCAACGGCCGGGTGCATCTCCTGCAAGCGCCGGCTCTTGCGCGCCCTGGGCCGCGAATTGCCGAAGCCGCCAAACTGCTCGCGCAAGTCATCCACGCACGCTGAAGCGCAAGAAATCTGCTTGGGGGGAGCGCAACACTGCGGGCTTCCGCGGGTTAGAGCATTGCATGCGCAACTCCTCCACCTTCGCGTTTGGTTGCTTCGCCTTGGCACTGTTTTCATTAGCAAGCCGCGGCCAGGCCCCCGCGCCAGGCCTGCGGCTGTACTGCCAGAACAGTTCGCTTGTCACACAACTCGTGGATGTGAATGGCACGGCGATCCACACTTGGACCAGCGCCTATAACCCCGGGCTAGGCCTGCGCATGCTCAGCGATGGCAAGTTGCTGCGCAGCGCGCGCATTGTTGGTGGTCCGGCCATCGGTGGCCTCGGCGGCGCGGTGCAGCGCTTTGCGCTGAACGGCACGCTGGAGTGGGAATTTCATTACCACAACACGCTCCACTGGAGTCATCACGATGTCGAGCCACTACCGAATGGCAATGTGCTCATCATCGCATGGGATAACTGGACGGTGGCGGAGGCGACCGCCTTTGGCCGCACGGCGTCGCTCATCACTGGCACTGTGGTGCGCACCGATCACATCATTGAAGTGCAGCCCACGGGACCAACAACAGGCACCATCGTTTGGGAATGGCACGTGAAGGACCATCTCATCCAGGATGCGAATGCAAGTGCGGGCAACTTTGGCGTCGTTGCGCAGCATCCAGAATTGGTGGACATCAACTTCCCTGCAATCGCGAGCCAAGCCGCAGACATCAACCATGCGAATGGGCTCTACTACGATGCGCAGCACGACTGGATCATCATTAGCTCGCACAATCAAAACGAGATTTGGATCATTGATCACAGCACCACCACGGCGCAAGCGGCGGGACACACTGGCGGCCAACGCGGGCGCGGTGGCGATTTGCTTTACCGCTGGGGCAATCCGCAGGCCTATGACGCGGGCACTGCTGCGAATCAAATGCTCTACGGCCAGCACAATCCACGGCGGATTCCGACGGGCTACCCCGGCGCTGGCAACGTGACGGTGTTCAACAACAACTACCCCGGTGGATCGCGCGCATGGGAGATCAGTTTGCCCATGGACAGCTCCGGCAATTTTGCATTAGTGCCCGGCAACGCCTACGGGCCTGCGGCACCTGTGTGGTCGTACTCCGCAGCAGGGTTCACCTCCGCAAACATTTCCGGATGTCAACGCCTGCCTAATGGCAACACAATGATTTGCAGCGGTGCGCAGGGGCGCATCTTCGAAGTCACTCCCGCGGGAACGTTGGCGTGGAATCACCAACCCGGTGGCACGATTTTTCATGCGCAGTATGTCGACCGCGCACTTTGGTCATCTTCACCTACGCTCACATTGTCCGGCGGCGGCGTGGTGGATTTCAATCTGCTCACGGGAACTAACCACGCGAACGAAATGTACATCGTGCTCGCGTCGACCAGCGGAACCAGCCCCGGCTTTTCCCTAGGTGGTTCTGTACTGCCGCTGAACATGGATGACTTGATGCTTTTCACACTGAACAGCGCCAACTCTGCAATGCTCGTGAACACCTTTGGAGTGCTGAACGCTCAGGGCGAAGCGCAAGCGAGCCTCGTACTGCCACCACTCGCAGGGTTGCCCGCAGCTTTGCAACTCCACTTCGCCGCAGCGCTTTTCAACGCCAGTACCATCACCGCTACCAGCATCGCCGTTCCGCTCACAATCCTTCCCTAAACCACTATCTACCTGCCCACGCCCTCCTCCGCACCCTTCTGCATCCGCGCAAACCTCCTGCCCCTCCCCAAAACCACGATTAGTGCGCAATCGAAATTGCCGTTTTCCTTCACCCTGTTCTCGGCAGTTCGTGGACTCCGATCAGCCCGTGCCGGCGCCACCCCTCCGTCAGCATCC
>CAMDTN010000018.1 GCA_945907755.1 Singulisphaera sp. GP187
CGCGGGTTTGATCTTGCAGTTCAGGGACAGCCTGGGTCTTCAGGCCGGCTTGGCCCGAAAATAAACAGCTATCCCGCCACGACGACAGCGTCGACGCTGTCACACCAAGTTCGCGAGAGATCGCGTCCAGCTCATCGCCGCGCAAGAGACGCATCACGGCCTCCATCTTGCGTCGCGAGGAGAATCGACCACGCTCGCGCTGTGGATCTCCTCCGGTCGGCCTTCGGCCTCCCTGCGGAGATCCAGCTAGCTGCTGCTTCCCAGACATAGACACCTCCTGTGCTCATGAGAGCGAACCACTGTAGGGTGTCCAGAGAAACTGTGGGGCGGGAGTGCCGCCTCGAGCTTTGCCGGAGTCTGCATGATCTCCGCCGCATTCGCCGCCATCGCCGGCTTCGCGCTTCCCCGCGCGCGGCGTGGTTCGGGCTGCCGGATTCCTGTCGTTCGCGCTGTTTCACCTATAAAACCACGCTCTTGACGAGCGGACGGTAGGCGGCCGGATTCTCCTCTATTCGCTATCCGGAAATGATTTTTGGGTTGGGTTGCGCTTCCCTGATGCGCTGGTGTAGTCTTCAGCCTGTTTCTCGAACAGACCTGTCGGTTGCGAGGGGAAATTTAGGTGCTAGGCGCCCGCGGGCGAAACAGAGGCAAAATGCTCTCAGGGACTTGAACCGGCGAGAAGAACCCGCGCGGCAATTGAGCGTTGATTCGGAGCGTGTATCAGAGAAAAGACAGATCAACTACAGAGAAATCAGCGAGGCGAATGCAATGATGAACACATCAATTTCAACATTTCGGAACCAGTACTTGGATGGCACGGTCACTGAAATGACATCTCAGCCCACCCCAATGCAAGGCAACAAACTTGTGATGGCACTGACGATTATCAACATCTCGGGCGCTTCAGCCTCATTCAATTTTCGTGCGCAAGGGAGCTACGACGGGCTCGCGTGGATCAATTTGGGTGCAGGGAAGGACGAAACCGCCTTCGGGTACGACTCGGAAGCGATCGGGAGCGTGGACGTTTCGTTCGTGCGCGTCCGAGTGAAAAATACTGCGGGCACGTCGCCCAAAGCGATTTTCGATGTGTCGCTCGCGATGTCGCAGCAGTAATCAAGTAGCAACGATGCCGACGACAGCCGTTACTGTTCACGTACTTAATAGTGCCTACCTCAGTGACCATGATGGTTTCGGAGGGAACACGAATTCCAACCCGGTGGAGATACCAAGGAGCACAGTTGTGCTGAATGCAACGATGCTCAAAGGATCGAATGTAGGTGGGGGGGACATGCGGGTTTTGGTGCAGGTCTGCGGCTCCTACGACGGCCGGGCTTGGCAGACAGATGGGTTGCCATTTGTGACCTTTGACGTGCGCCCGGGCGAAACCGCCGCGGGTCCAGAAACGGCGTATTCCTCAAAGGTAGCCGTTGACTTCGCTATGCTCCGGGTGGCAGTCTCCGTAGAGTCGATCGACTCGTCAGGGGCTGCCCTTCTAGACGCAACACTGTCATTCTTCGATCGGTAGGACGTCACGATGATTGCAAGCACGACACTCGGCCGAATAACAAAAAACGTAGATTCGGGGCTCAAGAAGCACCTGTGGCGGAGGCAGCTACATCTCGAACGTGATCTTTGGCGCCTGGATCGGTCAGCCCATCCGGGGGCATGGATTGCTTTCCAAGCATGTATTCCACCTCAGTTGGTGCATGTCTTGACGCGATCGAAATTCGGAGCGCCTGCGGTCGCAGAATGTTGAGTATGTCAAACCATGTCATTATCGAGTACCACGCCCTGTCACCAACGGGGCGGACGACGCCATCCGGAGTTCTTCATGAGTTGACCATGCGTGAGGATGCCGGGGTCAGGGGAGATTTTGTTTCAACAGGCGCGCTGGAGGAAATGACCCTTGCAGGAGCATGACATGTCTGGACCGCTGCATCCCGATTTCGGGGCGATCGATGGAGCCGGGCAGAGCGCTGGCAGTTCACGCCAGTGCCAATGCCGCCCAAATCAACCCAGCGGAGCGAATCAGAGTTTGGCAGGAATGAACAATACACCATTGCGCAACGAAACTGGACATGTGATCGCCATTCGTGTGCCGTCGGTCATCAGCATCCCACGCCAATTACCATCGACCGCGTCCGCAAGCAATATCATGAGCACAACGGCATCCGAAGATCGCCGGGGCGCGCATTCGTTGCCATCAGAACAATCTCTCATCGCACCGCCAGCGCAGGAAGCAGGACTCCCGTCCTGGTGGCGACCAGAACTATATGGCACCGCTCTCGGTTTCGAGGCGATGTGCACATTCATCCCACGAGAGCCTCACTGTGTCATAGACACAAAGATAGATATGTTCAAAAGGCGCGGCATACAACCTTCAAGCGCGGAGGTTGACTTCATGCGACGTCTGACCGTACGCAAACCGCAACAGCTGCAATATTTTTTGGTTTTGGAATGGCAAAAGAAGTATTTTCCACGCGCACAAGTCTACGTCAGTGATGCTATCAAACTGGCAGGCGTAGAGGGCATGGGCACCCTTTCCGAGCTTGTCAGCGGCATGAACTCAAGAGATTGGTGCTGCTGGAACAGCAATTACCTACCAGATGCTGGCATCGGGTTTGTCGGGAGAACCGGTGGACATTTTGCTCGCATAGTGCGTGTCCACTGCTGGCAGCAGCACTTGCGCGGGATGGTATGCATCCTCGTGCTCAAGAATGACAGCAACGATCCTGTTCAGGATGAATATACGATTCAACTGAGCGGCGAAGTTACCAGAGATGGAATCGTCGGCACTCTCACGTATCCGAACGAAGGGGGAGGCTATGAGTCAGGGAGAGTGTTGGTGACAGGGTTTGATTTTCCAGAATGATGCATATGCGAGAAAATACGTCATTCAGTCGCATCTTGATGCCCGAGCGCATGATTAAACGCATGTTAGGAGTGCTATGGGCGCGAAACTGGCAGCGACACCAAGCGCGCAAAGCGTTGCCATTGATATGCGTGATTGGTGTGGTTGCCAGCCTTGCGTTGATCGAATGGCCTTCGACAGTTTTCGGTCAGTCTCTCTCCGGCGCAAGTCATGTTCGCGTTGGTCATGGTGTTCCATCTGCGTCCGCCCGCAAGAAACGCGAGGAAGTTGTCAAGGGCCGGGTGTTGGATTGTGCGGGGTTGTCAGTCGTCGGTGCAAAGATTGAGGTGCTCGGCCTTGCACAAACGCGGGGCGAAGGGAGCACGGATGCTGACGGCAGGTTCTCCGTCGCGGTGAAAGAGTGCGGTCCGTTCGTGGTCAGAGTGGGAGCATCGGGTTCCTACTTGGGAACCTGGATGGACGGAGCCATGCCGGATTGCGAAGTGGCGCTGACGGTGCGACGGGGCACATTGGTACGGATACGCCTAACCGACGCCAAGACGGGTCACCCGATATCGCGCGAGGAAGTCACATGGTGCACATGCAGCAGAGGATTAATGGCGTTGTTGTTCGGGTCAGAACTGCCCCATTATAGGCAATTGACGGACACCAACGGAGAGCTCGCGGTGCTATTGGAGCGCGGCGTGTGGAAGATTACGATCACCGGTGATACATTCCAGACGGTGCTTGCGCCCATTGACGCCTCAAAGGTGCGTGATGAGGTCCTGGATGTCCGCGTGAGCCGTATTCACCGCAGGCACCGATTCATACGGATCGTTGACAGCATTGAACTGTTACGGGAGGGCTTCACCGCACTGCTCTCGAGACTCGAGAGCACGCCGAGAAAGCCTGTGGAGGGCGTTTCGCTGACTTCCGGAACGGAGATATCTCGCGACGCGAATCTGATGGAAGTGATACCCGCGCTCACCTGTGAAGGTGAGTACGTCGAGGTCACCGCGCCCGGGTACGAACCAACCCGCATCATGTTTGGCAGCGCTGGCGCTGGTTGCGACAGAGCTGACCCCGTCATAGAAACACCACCGCGCTCGGTCCCTGTCCAGTTGCGAATCACTACGGATGATCCGAAGCGCAGCTTCAACGCCGTTGTCGAGGTGAGGCGTATCGGGACGCCGTTGGGCACCAAGATTTACGGACCATTGGCGTGGAGGTCAGCGGCCGACAAGGAAGGCAATGTCGTATTCCCGGGCTTTCGCGTCGACTGCCAGTACGAGGTGGTGGCATGGTGCGATGGATTCCGGCCTTTTGACAGGACATTCGATTGGCAGCATGGCGTGGGATTCAGCGTCGAGAAAATTCACTTGCGCGCTCAGGCTCCATTGGAGCTGCACATCAGACAGGCAGATGGGGGAATTCCGGACAATGCCGTGGTGGTAGTCAATACCAAGGAGTTCCTGCACAGCATTCCGTGTGGCAAGGATGGGACGTGCAGGATCACCTGCTGGGATGAGGGAAGCACAATCACTGTTGTGAGGCAGGGCAGCGTGAGCACGACGACGACGTGTAGTGCTGTCAAGAAAAGTGGAGGCCAACTGGTGCTTGAACCGAGCGGCACGATTCGAGGGCGTGTGACCGACTCGGACGGAGCCGCGCAGGGTGGCGTCATCATCCTTGGTGGTGCCGTCGGCTTCTTCGATGTGCGGGACACGAGGGGGAGTGACCATCTTGTCGCGCGAGGTTTCCAGATCGCGGTATCTGACAATACCGGAGCGTTCAGTATTCCTGGTGGCCCGAATACACAGCTCCTTGCCCTGTATCCGAGCGATTGGCCTCATCGTATGAGTAATACGCCTGTCCTCTGCAACAAAGGTGACCTGTCACGCATCGGATTGCGCGTGCGGTAAGCTTGGGGCGGCCTCGATCTCTACCCCCTACTGATCGATATCGCACACTCCAAAGTGCGATGCGCCAATCGGCAATTTTCGGGGTTGCGTGACCTCCGAAACGACGACGACACTTAATGATGCTCCTCTGGTGGCACCATTTTCTGGTCCGCCTTCAGGCGGCGGAGTTCGTTGGCTTTGGGCAGGTAGCCGCGCCACAGCAGGAACCCCCGGTGTCAGGATAGTTGTCGGGTCGTGGGGTGAGGAGTTTGTCCATGGCGAATAGCGCTGCGGCAGCCTCAGCCGAGCATGCCAGCAGGGCGTGCCGCCCCCCATGGGGGGCGCTATTCGTCAATAACCAGTGGGGCCAGATCTGAGTTTGCATGTCCCATCCTGAAGGATTCAAAGCACGCATGGTCACACGCATGGCCGGTCCTGAAGACATCAGCGCTTGCGAGCTATCACGGCAAGTCGGTGTCTCTCATGCCACGCTGTCGCGCTGGCTGCGCGAGGCGCGTAGCCTGCGCAGCATGACCACCCCAGAAAACCCACCCATCAGCCCGCGCAAGTGGAGCTCTGAAGAAAAACTGCGCATTGTTGCCGAAGCGCGGCAACTAAGCCCCCAAGAGCTCGGTGCATATCTGCGCAATCAAGGCGTGCACGCAGCGCAGTTGCAAGAGTGGACGCGCGCAGCCACCGAAGGCCTCGGAGCAGTCATCACGCACGCAGCAAAGCGCACCAAGGGCGCAGAGCTGCGGCGCATCCGCGAGCTTGAGCGCGAACTCCGCCGCAAAGACGCAGCCTTGGCCGAAGTCACGGCCTTGCTCGCACTCCAAAAAAAGTCCATCTGCTCTGGGGGGACGCGGACGATCCCACGGCCACGAGGAGCGGGACATGATTCTTGGGCTGGTGAACGAAGCCGTCTCAGCGGGTGCGCGCCAAGCCAAGGTCTGCGCGCAACTCGCGCTGAGCGAGCGCACGCTTGAGCGCTGCGCGGCATCAAGACATTGGTGAAGATCGCCGCGCAGGCCCACACACAGCGCCTATTAACAAGCTGAGTGCAGGCGAAGAGCAGCGCGTCCTTTCCGCAGTGAATCAGCCGGAATTCTGCGACCTGCCGCGGAAGCAAATAGTGCCGATTCTCGCAGAGCGGGGTGTGTATGTGGCTTTTGAAGCCACCGTGTACAGAATCTTGCGCAAGGCCAAGCAGCAGCGGCACCGCGAAACAACGCGCGTGCCGCGCAAACGCCACCAACTCAAAGAGCTCGTGGCAGCGGAAGTGTTTGAGTACGAATCTGGCGAGCATGCTGGCCACGCTGCGTGCGCTGGGTGTTGCGAGCTCTTTCAGTCGCCCAGGTGTCAGCAACGACAATCCCTTCTCTGAGTCCTTGTTTCGCACGATGAAATATCGCCCGAATTATCCCGAGCGCCCTTTCGCGTCGCTGGAGCAAGCGCGCGCTTGGATCGGCAACTTTGTGCGCTGGTACAACTTTGAGCATCGGCACAGCGCTATCGGATTCGTGACGCCACAGGAACGCCACAGCGGTATTGATGGCCCAGTGCTTGCGCGCCGCAGGCGCACCTATGCAGCGGCGCACAGCCGCAATCCGCAGCGCTGGAGCAGGCATGTGCGGCCTTGGACCACGCCGGCAACTGTCACCCTCAACCCCGTAGACAGCGCCCATCTGCAACGGGCTTCTGCATGATCACATTTCACCCGACAACTACCTTGATTCTTACCGGCGCAAAGCCTCCAAAGCTGTTGCGCACACCTTGGCGAATTGGTTCGAGTGCTTCGAATCGGGCCACACACCTGTCGCGTCCGTGCCCCACATGACGTTTGGCCGCTTGGGTGTGATCGTGCCGTCGTGGATGCGTGGGCCCAAAGTCCGCTGCGCACGACCGGGCGCGAGCAAACGCTCTTCGCGCATGAGACGCAGCGTGCGCTGCTTCGACGTGCGCACTCCCTTCATCCGCAGACGCGCCCAGACCTTGCGATGGCCCTCACCAACAAACGGAGTCACTCCTAAAACCGCACGGACATGCTCAGTGAGTTCCGCATCGGAGTAGGCCGTCTTCGGGCCACGTTTACGGCCGTGACCGGGGCTCCCACCGCACCGCTAAAGGGTCGCGTTCCTCATGCTTGCGCAAGAGCGATTTCAGGCACTCGTTGTCAATCGTCAGCTCGCCGATGAGCGCCTTCAGGTCGCGGGTTTGATCTTGCAGTTCAGGGACAGCCTGGGTCTTCAGGCCGGCTTGGCCCGAAAACAAAAATCTATCCCGCCACGACGACAGCGTCGACGCTGTCACACCAAGTTCGCGAGAGATCGCGTCCAGCTCATCGCCGCGCAAGAGGCGCATCACGGCCTCCATCTTGCGTCGCGAGGAGAATCGACCACGCTCGCGCTGTGGATCTCCTCCGGTCGGCCTTCGGCCTCCCTGCGGAGATCCAGCTTGCTGCGGCTTCCCAGACATAGACACCTCCTGTGCTCATGAGAGCGAACCACTGTAGGGTGTCCAGAGAAACCGTGGGGCGGGAGACCAGGCAACAAATCGTGCGGTCGGTGCGGTGCCCGGAAGGTGCGCCGGTGGCCAAGGCACATACTGGCATGGGTCAGCGTCGTTTTCGGCACAAGCTGGTTCAGCGATGGACGGGAATTGATGGGATTCAGTCACAGAGACTTGATAGAGCAAGTCTGAAAGATTGCGGCTGGTGGTGATGGTGAAGGTAACGGTGCCGATGCTGCCCAGGGTGTCATCGAAGCCGACCACGGAGCTGTGGCAATCCTGAACGGTGTCCACGATGCTCGCGCTCACTGTCGTCGTGCGCTGCGCTCCCGGCGCAAGATCTAAGGGCGGCAAGTACAGCACATAGGGCGCATCGTTGAGGCCCACAACGAGTGCACCGTCTGCATCCACGAAGGCACCTGCGAGGCCGCCGACTGCGCCGCAAGACCAATTGACTCTGGGGGCCGCGATAGCAAATGTATGCGGTCGGCAGCGGGTATTGCAGTGCAGCAGATAGGTGTCTTGGTCTTCAAGGGCAATGCCGAGCGGAATGGGCTCTGGGATCTGCAGATTCGTTTTGTTGTAGGCGGCGCCAAAGTTGTAACCCATTTTTGGCGTTGCGCTGAATGCAGGGTATGCGTGCGGCACATAGGTGAGCGTGCATTGCGCGCAACTGGCACCCGCTGCCAGCGCCACAAACCAGAGCACCACAAGAACCGTCAGTGATCGTTTCATGATCTGTTGCCCAAATATCGGGACGCGCGTCATGATCTGCCCCACACCTTCGGGCGGTCCTGTCGTGACCCGATGCTGGGCAACCTACAGTTCTGCAACTAGTAGTCAAACGAGTTTTCGGAGGCACGAGGCGCCTTGGTCATGAGCGCACCATCACGGCCATGCGCGGCTGCCGGTTTCCGCCTTGCATTTGGCGCTGTTCATGGCAATTGCGCTTCCACCAGTGCTGAAGCTTCCGCCGAAGTCCGCGGGCCTCAGGAATCGGCGGGCAGAGCGGCATCCAGCAGCGCTTCGGCATCGGCGAGGCGGTCGTAGATGCGCAGCGGAGCGCGGCGCAAGGTGGCTTCACTAAGCAAGCTGTGCACCAAGAACGGCAGCGCCACGGTGACATCGGTGCGCAGATAAACGCTGGTGCTCTGCACGCATTCCGCAGAGGTCTTGCCCCAGGTGTGGCCCTCCCCTGCGGTGCACGACGACAGCGCCCCGTTGTCCACGACATCCACGCACACTTGCACATCAATGTCGAAGCCTCGCGCTGACACGCCGAGGATCTGGTCCAGCAGCGGCTCGCCTTGCAAGGTGTAGTTCTTGGGCACGCCGCCACCAAAAATCCAAATGGCGCAATCCTTTTCGCGGCTCTGGCGGCACCAATGCTGCAGGGCGCCCATCTGATAAACATCGCGGCCTACATCGATGCGCAAACGGAAGGCGGGGTCGCGCCGTTGCAAACGCACCATGTTCAAGAAGATGCTGCCGTCTTGCACTGCGCCCGAAAAAATGGGCACGCCATTGCGGAAGCACGCGCCCAGCACCGTTGGATACGGGTTGCCCACTTCGTCTTCCAGTGCGGCCACCTGCCGTCCGAGTTCATAGTGAAACTCGGGCGTTGTCATGTCGCGCTGAAACTCGGGGCGCTGCACGATGCGCGCGAAGAATCTGTCGGTTTCCAGCAGCGTCTCTTCGTCGAAACCCAAGTCGTAGATGCGGATGACTCGCTCTTCGCGCAACGCGATGTCGCCCGCGTTGGGGTCGATCTCGTGGATTACATAGCCCAGCAAGCGGTGAACATCGTGGTAGACATTCGCGCCCGTGGTGGTGAGGCAAGAGATGGCGCCGCATTCGATCAGCGGCACGATGCAACTGGTGCCCAATCCCGCAGGCGTCATGGCGCCGGACAGCGTTGCGAATACTGCGCAGTCATCTTCCAGCGATTTTTTCAGCAGCCGGTCGGCCTCGCGCATGCCGCGGCCAGCAAACGCTGGGAAGCGCGTTGATAGCAACTCGGAAAGCAATTCGCCCCCGGTGATGGGCTGGGGCGCCACGGGACGCACGGATTCGTCGGCTGTCATACGCGCAGATTATCCACCGCCCGCAAGCGCGGCAATGCGCACGGCGCTTGCGGCCTTGCACCACCTCGCGCACCATGCCCGCGCGTGAGCCGTCACCCCCGTTGCACCCTGCTTCTCGATGCCGATGACACTCTCTGGGAAAACCACGCCTACTTCTTGAAGGTTTACGACGACTGGCTGGACATGATGATGGCGCGGGGCCAGCAGCGCGATGCTTCCCGCACAGCTTTTCGCATCGAAGAGGATGCGCGCACCCGGCGCTACGGCTACGGCTCGCGCAATTTCGCCGAAAGTTTATGCGCCGCCTGCGAGCGCTTGGAAGGCACCTTGGATGCGAGCTTGGCCACAGAAGTGCGCGCGATGGGCGAATGGATTCACGAGCACCCCATCGAACTGAAATCTGCTGTGCGCAGCACGCTGGAAGATTTGGCTTCACGGCATCGCTTGATGCTGGTGACCAAAGGGCACTCGCTGGAGCAAAGCGCGAAGATTGCGCGCAGCGGTGTGGCGCACTTGTTCCCCGAGTGCGAAATCATGCACGAGAAAGACCCGGCCAGCTACGCCGAACTCGTGCAGCGCCACGGCTTCGATGACGCCAACACTTGGATGGTGGGTAACTCGCCCAAGTCCGACATCATCGCCGCTGCCGCTGCTGGCCTGAAGACGGTGCACATCCCGCACCACACCACTTGGGAGTTAGAGCACCGCGAAGGCCCATGCCAACCGGACTTGCTCCTCGCCACCTTCTCCGAACTCACCCTTCATTTTTGAAGGCAGCGCACATCAGCGCGCAGGTTCTAAGGCCAGCGCAAGGGTCAGTGGCAGCACGCGGCGCGCACCGGCGGATAGCAATGCGTTGGTGGCGGCGTGCAAGGTGGAACCGGTGGTGACCACATCGTCGAGCAGTAGCACCGCTGCGCCGTGACAGGGGCGCGCGCGAAAACTGTCGGCGACATTTTTGTGACGCTCGGCGGCGGTGAGGCCAGCTTGTGCCGGGCGATGGCGGCGCCGCAATAGATGCGGCGCCCATTGCAGACCTAATTGCTGTTGCAAAGGCCGCGCCAACAAGGCCGCCTGATTGAAGCCGCGCTCGCGTTGGCGCCGCCACGACAACGGCATGGGCACCAGCGTGTCGCACCACGCAATGCTGGCTTGGTCAGGAAATGCTTGGGCCAGAAGAGTTCCAAGCGCCCGCGCCGGATAGGGGTCTGGTGCGTATTTCAGACGCACTACAGCGCTGCGCAGCGGCCCGTCGTAGACAAAGGCGGCGCGCACGGTGTTCAACAGTGGCGGTGCGGCGCTCAGCGGAGCGCGGACCAAGGCGGCGGCGCAGGCGTCGCAGAATGTTGCTGCTTGTAACGGTGCTCGGCACGCTGGGCATTCATCGGGAAAGACGAAGCGGCCAACAGCTTCGATGCAAAGTCGTAATGTGCGCACACCCACCCCCCATCGGGGTGGGAGTGGATTCTTCGCGCAGGCACCTACAGCCGCGTAGGAACTCAGCGACCTCTTAAGCGCGCAGGCTCGTCGCTGCGCGGCAGGTTCAAGCGCTGCCGCAGCTTCACGATGTAGCTTTCCACCGTGTCATCTGCACTGCGCGCAACGCCCAAGAGCGTGCCCACTTCGATGGCCAACGCCACATTGGATTCCAGCGGCAAGCGATTTTCCGTCACTACCTCGAACACCATGCGCTGAAAGTAGCCACGGCCATACACGCGCGAGCCCCAGTGCAGAATCAAGCCCAACAGCGCGCCAAAGGCCAGCAAGATGCCGCCCAAACTGAACGCGTCACACCCCAACAGCAGCACATAGTCGGCGCGCATGTCTGAGTTGCGCGAGAACACCAAAGCCAACAGCGCCACCACATTGCAACCAAACCCGACGAACAAGTTGGTGCGCTTCAGCACCGCAGCACGCACTTCGCGCAGATGTTCGGTGGCCACGCCGAAGGCCTCTTCCAAGATGTGCTTCGGACGCTTCACCTGCACCGCAGCGCAGATAAAAAAAGTGCCCACGATGCCGAGCGCGAGCGAAAGAAATTCGAGGTCCATCTGGCCCATGGCGGCAGTCTACGCGCAGATCGTCGCGGGGCCGAGAGCCCATGCTTTGCCTCGATTCCTCGTGAGGGCTATCCTGCGCCCATTGGAGCGCTCCCCCATGGTGGACCCTGAACTCGTCAAGCATGTAGCCCTGTTGGCGCGGCTGGAAATGCCGCCAGATCGTCTGATTCCTCTCACGAAGGAACTGGCCGCCATCATCCAATATGTGGAGCAACTGAAAGACCTTGATGTCAGCAAGGTCGCGCCTCTCACCCACGCCAGCGCTTCCCACGACATTCTGCGCGACGACACGCCTCAGGAGCCTTTGTCGCGCGAAGCCGCTATGGCCAACGCCCCGCGCACGGAAGGCCCCTACTACTTGGTCCCTCGCGTCATCGGAGAAGCCTGATGTCGCAGTTCATCAGCGCCAGCGCCATGGCCGAAGGCGTGCTGACTGGAGGCGTCGCGCCGGGCCACTTTGCGCGGCAGGCATGCCAGCGCCTTGAAACCACAGGACGCGAATTGGGTGCAGTGCTGGATGTGAACCGCACGCGCATGGAAGCGCGCGTAGCTGCCTTGGAAAAGCGTTTGGCGCAAGGCGAGCGTCCGTCTTTGGCCGGCGTGCCCGTAGGCATCAAAGACAACATTTGCACTTTGCAGGAGCGCACCAGTTGCGGCTCGAAGATTCTTGAGAATTACTGCGCGCCCTACGACGCCACCGTCATCGAACGCTTGGAAGCTGCTGGAGCCATTCCGGTGGGCAAGCTGAACATGGACGAGTTCGCGATGGGGTCGTCCACCGAGAACAGCGCCTTCGGTGTGTGCCGCAATCCGTGGGATTTGCAGCGCACTCCGGGTGGCAGCTCGGGCGGGGCCGCGGCCGCTGTGGCCGCAGGCTGCGTGCCCGTCGCTCTTGGCAGCGACACAGGCGGGTCTATCCGCCAGCCCGCGGCCTTCACCGGCACCGTTGGGCTGAAGCCCACCTACGGGCGCGTTTCGCGCTACGGCTTGGTGGCCTTCGGTTCGTCCCTCGACCAGATTGGGCCGTTGGCGCGTACGGTGGAAGACGCCGCCCGCGTTTATGCCGCCATCGCTGGCCGCGATGACCGCGACGCCACTTCGCAAGCCGCCGCAGTGGAAGACCCGTTGGCGCAGTTGGAAGCCGGAGTGCGCGGCGTGCGCATCGGAGTGCCCAAGGAATACTTGAGCGACGCCATCGATGGGCGCATTCGCGAGCGTGTGCAGGAAACCATCCGCCGTCTCGCCGCAGAGGGCGCGATTCTGGTCGATGTCTCGCTGCCGCACACGCCCTACGCGATCCCCACTTATTACATCGTGGCCACTGCGGAAGCCTCCAGCAATCTCGCGCGCCACGACGGCATGCATCAAGGCGTGCGCGCTGCTGGATCCACCGATTTGCTCTCGTGCTACTTGAAGAACCGCGGCCAAGGCTTGGGCCCTGAAGTGCAGCGGCGCATCCTGCTGGGCACTTTCTGTTTGTCGTCGGGTTATTACGACGCCTACTACGACCGCGCCATGCGTGTGCGCACTTTGCTGGCGCAAGACTTCGAGCAAGCCTTCGCGCGCTGCGATGTGGTCATTGGCGCCACCACCCCCACTCCGGCATTCCGCTTGGGCGAAAAAACTGCGGATCCGCTGCAGATGTACCTCGCCGACATCCTCACCGCGTCGGCCAACCTTGCAGGAATCCCAGCGCTGGTGGTGCCCGCTGGCACCATCGATGAAGGTGGCACGGCCCTACCCGTGGGCGTGCAATTGATGGGCCCCGCGTTGAGTGAAGCACTGTTGTTGCGCGTAGGCCGCAGCGTCGAACGCGTTTGGGATGGCCCGCTGCCCATCGCCCCGCACGGAGTCCGCTCATGACCACTTTGCCTTACGAAATCGTGGTGGGCTTGGAAGTGCACACGCAATTGAAGACGCGCACCAAGATGTTTTGCTCGTGCCCCAATCGCTACGGCGCCGAACCAAACACGCTCACTTGCCCGGTGTGCACGGGGCAGCCCGGCGCGCTGCCTGTGGCGAATCGCCAGGCTTTCACACTCGCCATGCGCGTGGGACTGGCATTGAATGCGCAGATCGCGCGCGCCACAAAGTTCGACCGCAAAAACTATTTCTATCCCGACTTGCCCAAGGGCTATCAGATCTCGCAATTCGATCAGCCGATCACGGCGGACGGTTTTTTGGCCCTCGCATCCGGCAAGAAGATTGGCATCGTGCGCGCTCACTTGGAAGAAGACGCGGGCAAGAGCAGCCACATGGAATCGGGTGCGGGCTCTCTGGTGGATTTGAACCGCTGCGGCGTGCCGCTGTTGGAAATCGTCAGCGCTCCGGACCTGCGTTCCAGCGCTGAAGCCATCGAATACTTGGATTCGCTGAAGCTGTTGCTGCGCCACATGGAAGCCTCGGATTGCGACATGGAGAAGGGCTCGTTGCGCTGCGATGTGAATGTGTCCATCCGTCCGCATGGCGCCACCGAATATGGCCAGCGCGTCGAAATCAAGAACTTGAACAGCTTCCGCTCGGTGGGCCGCGCCATCGAAGCCGAAGCGGCGCGGCACCATGCGCTGCAATTGAGCGGCGGAACGGTGGAAGGTGAAACGCGCTTGTGGGACGACGAGAAAGCCGTCACCCGCTTGATGCGCAAGAAGGAAGCGTCGCAGGACTATCGCTATTTCCCAGACCCAGATTTGCCGCCGCACCACATCAGCGAAGAGTGGATCGACGATGTGCGCAACACTTTGCCCGAGCTGCCCGTTGCGCGCCACGCGCGTTATCGCCGCGACTTCGGCCTCAACGACTACGACGCCACGCTGTTAGTGCACGACAAGCAAGTGGCCATGTACTTCGAGGACTGCGCCGCGCTGAGCGGCGACGCCAAAGCCGCCGCCAACTGGATTGGTGCAGAACTTTTCGGCTGGATGAACGAGACCAAGCAAAGCGTTGAAGCATCAGGCATCACCCCGGCGCGCTTGGCCGCGTTGATCAAACTGCAAAAGGACGGGACGCTGAATGTGCCTTCGGCACGCAAGCTCTTCGCCGCCATGATTGGCAACGCGGACGACCCAGCAGCCCTCGTGGTTTCGTTATCCCTCGGTCAAGTCAATGACCGCGGTGCGATCTTGGAAATCGTGCGCAAAGCGCTGCTTGCGAACCCGAAAGCTGTCGAGGATTTGCGTGCCGGCAAGCAAAAAGCCGCAGGCGCCATTGTGGGCTTCGTAATGAAGGAATCGCAAGGCCGCGCCAATCCAGCAATGGTCAACGAGCTCATCGCAGAATTGTTGCCGACTCTGTAACTTCGCAACAGCAACGACCCCACCGTGTGCGATACAGTCCAAGAATGCGCTGCGGCGCACAGAGGTCTGCATGAACAAAACTCTACTGCTCGTTGTTGTGTTCGCGTGTTCCCTGCCGCTCTTCGCACAAGAGACGAGCAAGGCCGATGCCGCTCAGATTGCGCGGCTCGAACGCGTTGAAGAACTGAGCGAGGATCTCGCCAACGATCTGTTGGAAATGTCGGTGGCGGTGCGCGACAAAGACGCCGTCGCCCTGCGCAACTTCTTCGCGGAATCGCTGTTCGCCGCACCGTTCGCCTGCATGCCGCAAGCATTGCAGCAGAAGGTGAAGTGGATCAGCCAGCGCGCGTGGGCCCCAGCGGAAGCCGATGGCGCCGCAGCAGAGCAGCGCGCCGTCAGCGGCGCAGTTTTCCATGAACGCTGGATGCAGATGCTGACTAACTTCGCCTCCATCGAAGATGTGCGCTTCAAGATGAAGGAAGGCGACTTCAACGAAGCAGGCACAGCCAAAGTGCGCGTGGCCTTCTATGTCATCGGGCGCAACACGCAGCAGCAACGCGAATGGTTGCGCGGCAATGTTTGGGTGGAAGCGGCCAAGTCCGAGGGGCACTGGCGTTGGTCCAGCTACAAACCGTTGTCCATCGATTCGCTGGTGGCTACGCAAGACCTCTTCACGGATGTGGCCGCAAGCACGGGCCTCGCGCTGGAACTCCCGGCTTACCAAGGCGGCTACGCCTGGTATGGCGCGGCCACTGCAGATTTGAACAACGACGGCACGCTGGACCTCGTGGCCACCACCGGCGGACGCAATCAGATTCACCTTGGCGACGGCGCAGGGCGCTTCACCGACGCCTCGCAATCCAGCGGCTTTGCAGCCTTGGCCAACGGCCTCGGCCCGTTGCTGCTGGACTACGACCATGACGGCGATGTCGATGTGTTCCTCACCGCCATCGGCACGCAATTGCTGTTCGAGAATCGCATGGTGCCCGACGGCAAGCTGAGCTTTGACGATGTGTCCGCCAGCAGCGGTGTGGCCCGCGACGCCGTTGGTTTTTCCGCCGCCGCCGCCGATGTCAACAACGACGGCTTCGAAGACATTTATGTGTGCTCGTACAACCATTACGGCCGCGTGACGCCGAACTCATGGTTCAAGGCCACCAACGGCACGCCCAATCTGCTCTTCATCAACAAAGGCGACGGCACTTTCCGCGAAGCAGCGAAGGAATGGGGCGTCGATGATCGCCGCTGGAGCTACGCCGCGCAGTTCGCCGACCTTGATCGCGACGGGCGCATGGATTTGTATGTGGCCAACGACTTCGGCGAGAAGGCGTTATTCATGAATAAGGGCGACCATTTCGTGGATGAAGCGGTGGCACGCGGCGCGAGTGACCCCGGCAACGGCATGGGTGTGTCCTTCGGCGACTTCGACAACGACGGGCACTTGGACATTCACGCCAGCAACATGTCCAGCACTGCGGGCAACCGCATCATCGGCCGCATTTATGCGGGCTCCACCGCGGGCAACAATGTGCTGAAGAAACTTGCAGCAGGCAACAATTTGCTGCGCAACAAAGGCGACGGCACTTTCGAGGACATCACCGCGGCTATCGGCGGCTTTTCCGGTGGCTGGGCTTGGGGTGGCGGCTTCATCGATTGCGACAACGATGGCTGGAGCGATTTCTTCTGTCCCAACGGTTTCGTATCGGGCCCTTCGATGAAGGACACTTGAAGCCACTTCTGGCGTCAGGTCGTGACGCTCACCAATGATCCCAAAGCTGAATCGGCACTACGCGATGATCAAACCCGCCTCATGGGCGAAAAGGGTTTCTCGTTCAGCGGCTATGAACGCGATCCATTGTTCTTGAACCTTGGCGGCAAGAAGGTGCTGGATATTTCCGGTGTCTCTGGCGTTGATTCCATCAGCGACGGGCGCGCCGGTGTGTTCGCCGATTTCGACAACGATGGCGACACCGACATCTTCATGAACACCATTCAAGGCGATGCGCACATTCTTTTCCGCAACAATGTGGGCGCAGCAGCCGGCTGGGTGCGCGTCAGTTTGGAAGGCAACGCCAAGATCGGGCCCGCAGCATGGGGCGCGCAAGTGCGCGTGAAAACTCCCGTCGGCGTGCAAACCAAGTTGAAGAGTTGTGGCGAGGGCTTCCTTTCGCAGCACGACCCACGCTTGCTCTTCGGGCTGCCGCAAGACGGTGCAGCTGAGTGGATCGAAGTGTGCTGGCCAGGCGGCGCAGTAGACCGCTTCACCGGGCCGTTCAAAGCTGGCAGCGAAGTGCTGCTGCGGCCAGCGGCGAAGGAAGCGCAAATCATTTCGAGCAAACGCACCTGCCTCGCCGATCCGCCATCCGCCTCGGATCACGCGCTGCGGCGCTTGAAGCTGCGCCAAGGCGCACAGGTGCCGGACCTCGCCATCAGCGACAGCGCGGGCAAGGCCACAACGCTGCGTGCGGGCCTGCGCCCCGGCCGCAAGATGCTGCTGAACCTATGGGCCACTTGGTGCACCAACTGCGCGGTGGAAATGCCGCTGCTCAGCAAAATGGCACCTGCGCTCACAGCCAAGGGCATCGATCTGTGCGGCCTCAGCCTCGACACGACTGCGGGTGTGGACATCGCTGCTTGGGCACAAACCAAGCAAGTCACTTACCCGCTGTTCCTAGGCGGAACTAACGCTGCCGCGGCGCTGTATGCGAGCCCGCAGATCACCGTGCCGGTGACGATCCTCATAGATGCCAACGGCATAGTGCTGCAAGCATGGAATGGTTGGAACGCTGAAGTGGAAGCAGCCATCAGCGCGCTTACGCGCTAAACGAAGGTCTCGCCGCTGCGCTCGCGGAGCGCGGCGGCTGCGCGGCGCCTTGGTAGTCTTTCCGCCATGCACGACACAGCACGCATTCTGGTGATGTTTCTTTGTTTTGTCACCGCATTGCAGGCACAAGACAAGACCGAAGAAGCGTGGCGGCACGTCAACGCTGGCGTGGCGTTGCTGGAGCAATACAGCAACGAGAAAGCTGCGGTGGAGTTTCGCGCGGCGCTGGAGTTAGACCCGAAACTGAATGCGGCACGCATCAACTTGGCCATCGCGCTGCACCATGCGTCGCTGATCCCAGAAGCCTTGGCGGAAGCCTCGAAGGCAGCAGAAGCCGCGCCGGATTCCCCCCACGCGCACTATTTGGTGGCTTTGAATGCGCGCCAATCCAACGACTTGCCGCTGGCGCGCGCGTCGTTCGAGCGTGTCCACCAACTGGACCCAACAGATACTGCCACGCGCATCCACTTGGCACGGCTGTGCATGGAGGCGCAAGAGTTCCCTCGGGCTTTGGAATTGTTGACCGACGCCGCGGAGCGCGAACCCTTCAACACCACCGCGGTCTACAACCTCGGCATGACCTTGCAGCGCTTGGGCCGCCGCGACGAAGCCAAACCATTGCTGCAACGCTTTCAGCAATTGCGCACCAGCGGCTACGCCACTGCGCTGGGCACTCAGTATTTGGAAGCAGGCCGTTATGCAGCAGCGGTTACCGCTGACGCGCGCACGCAACCCTTCGTTTCAACCGGCGCCAGTGTGGCCCTCACCGTTCCAGAGGCGCTACGTGGTGCTGTGCCTGCCTGCGACGCCGCGAAACCCGCTGCGAAAATAAACCTCGCCGACATTGATGCCGATGGCGACGAAGACGCGCTGCTGTGCGGGCCTGACGGCGCGCGCGTATGGCTGAACACCGCGGGCAGTTTCAAAGCCGGCGCGCAATTGTTCGATGCTGCCACCTATGGCGCGTTGGCTGGCGACATGAATGCTGATGGCGCGAACGACATCGTGCTCTTGACCGCAGCAGGCGTGCGCATCCTCTGCAATAGTGCCGATGGCTTCGTTGATGCCACAGCACAGGCGGGCTTCCCCGCCGCCCTCGGGCACTTGCACTGCGGCGCGCTGGCCGATGTTGACCACGATGGAGACTTAGACATCTTGCTGGGCGCCAGCGAAGGCGTGCAACTGCTGCGCAACAATGGCGACGGCACCTTTCTGGACATCACTGCAAATGCAGGTGTCGGCAACAAAGAAGCGGTGCATGCCATCGCTGCCAGCGATTTGGACAACGGCCGCGACATCGATCTCGTACTGGCACTGTCGAGCGGCGCCAGAATCGCCAAGAACCACCGCGACGGAACGTTCGCAGCAACAGCGCTGGGCACTCCTGCACAAGCAGTGCGCGTCTTAGCCATTGGCGACAGCAATAAGGACGGTTTCGAAGATCTCTTCCTTGGCGGTGAAGCGGCGGCGGAACACTTGCAAAGCAATGGGCGCGGCGGCTATTCCACCGTTTCCATGGCCATCGCTCACAGCGACACTGCACTGTTCACCGACATCGACAACGACGGCTGGCTGGATTTGTTGGTGCTGGCGGATGGCCGCGTGCTGTGGTGCCGCGGCGCCCCTGCTGGCCTGCAAGCTCCCGTTATTCTCAGTGGTGAAGCCACGCTTGCCACCCGCGCAATGGCAGCAGCGGACATCGATGGCGACGGCGACAGCGACATTGTGTGCGCGGATGCCAGCGCCCACCCGCAAGTGCTGCTGAACAGCGTCACCCCAAGCGCGCGTGCGCTGGAATTGTCGTTGACAGGGCGCGTGTCCAATCGCTCGGGCTTCGGCACCAAGATTGATCTGCGCGCAGGCAGCCTGACACAGAAACTGGAAACAGGCAGCAGTTTTCCACCGAATAGACCCGCCGTGCCGCATTGTGGCCTCGGGAACAGAACGCAAGTGGACGCGGTGCGCTTGCTGTGGCCTTCGGGCAATGTGCAGGCCGAATTGCCAACGCGCACAACGCCGCTGCATTGGAAGATCGAAGAAGTGGATCGCAAGCCGTCGTCGTGCCCCAACCTTTACACATGGAATGGGCACCAATTCCAGTTCATCACAGATTTCATGGGCGGCGGCGAAATGGGTGCGTGGGTGGAAGAGGGTTTGCGCAATTCTCCAGACCCTGAAGAATATGTGCGCATTCCGCCCGGGGCATTAGTGCCCCGCAACGGCTTCTTGGAATTGCGCGTGACCAACGAACTGGAAGAGGCGCTGTTCATCGATCATCTTTCGCTGCTCGCAGTGGATCACCCATCGGGCATCCATGTGTTCCCCAACGAAGGCATGAGCTTTGTGGCCCCTCGCCCATGGCAATTGCATGCGCTGAGTGATTTGCAGTCAGCACTACGCGTCACTGATTCTCTGGGCCGCGAGCACACGGACAGCGTGGCCGTTGTGGACCGCAGCAGCGCCGCCGAGTTTTTCCGCACCGCCATTCGCGGGTTTTCCACAGCGCACTGGCTGCAATTCGAATTCGCAACCATCCCAGAACACCCTGTGCTGTTGCTCAGCGGCTGGACGGATTACGCCTTCAGCAGCGACACACGCCGAGCGCAGCAGGCGGGCTTGCAACTCAACCCACCGAGCCTCGAAGCACAGCAGCCTGATGGCTCGTGGCGCGTGGTGGAAAGCGACATCGGCATTCCGGTGGGCAGTCCGCAATCCTATTGCGTCGACTTGCACGGCAAGCTGCACCGCGGCGTGACACGCTTGCGGCTCAGCACGAATATGTGCGTGCATTGGGACAGAATCGCACTCGCGCAAGGCCATCCAGAACTACGCCCGCAAGTCAGTCGCGCACTGCCGCACACGGCCAACCTTGCATGGCGCGGTTATTCCGGCTTGCGTCCGACAAGCGCTAACAGCACCGGTGGTTTCGACTATGCCCGCGTCGCCTGCGCAGCACAGTGGAAAACTTTCGCAGGATTCTTCACACGCTTCGGCGAAGTCAACTCGCTGCTGGATGCGGTGGATGACATCTTTGTCGTCAGTGCCAGCGGCGACGAAATCGCGTTGCAATTCCGCGAGCAAGATTTCCCAGCATTGCGCGCTGGCTGGACGCGCACTTGGATGCTGCATGCCGATGGCTTCAGCAAAGAAATGGACCCCAATTCCGCCACGCCCGACAGCTTGCTGCCTTTGCCATTCCACGGCATGAGCCGCTATCCCTACGGCAGCAACGAACACTTCCCCATGACGCCTGAGCGTGAAGCCATCATGCGACGGTACAACACGCGCCACCTCCGCAGCCGCATCCCCGCCGCTGTACAGGCACGCTGACGCTGGCTATTGCTCGAAGGTGTGTTCGGGCCCGGGGAAAGTGCCGCTGACAACATCGGCGTGATATTGGCGCAGTGCGGCGCGGATGGTGTCGGCCACGGTGGCGTAGCGCTTGGCGTGCTTGGGCAAAAAGTCTTCGTAGAGGCCCATGATGTCGTGAAAGACTTGGATCTGTCCATCGCAGCCAGGGCCCGCACCAATGCCGATGGTGGGAATGCTGAGCATGGAACTGATCTGTGTCGCCAGAGGCGCGGGTACGAGCTCCAGCACCACAGCAAACGCGCCAGCTTTTTCGAGCGCCTGCGCAGCCGCGATGAGACGGCTGGCCGCCTCTTCGCTGCGGCCCTGCACGCGGTAGCCACCGATCATGTGGATGGATTGCGGCGTCAGCCCGATGTGCCCCATCACGGGAATGCCCGAAGCCACCAGCGCGCCGACCACCGGCGCCATGCGCCGTCCGCCTTCGACCTTCACAGCTTGCGCGCCGCCCTCTTGCATGGCGCGTCGCGCCGTCGACAGACTCAGGTGCAAATCTGACGCCGAATAGGTCGCGAATGGCAGATCGATAACGATCATGGCCTGTTTCGCACCGCGCGCCACAGCAGCGCTGTGGTGGATCATCATGTCCAAGGTCACGCGCAGGGTCGAATCGAAGCCGTGCACCACCATGCCCAACGAATCGCCAACCAACACCGCAGGAAACCCAATGTCATCAGTGATGCGCGCTGTGGGAAAGTCGTAGCAAGTGACCATGGTGATGCGCTGCCCGCGTTCCTTCATGGCACGGAAGTCGTGAATAGTGGTGCGGCGTTTGGGTGCGCTCATGTCACTCCCATTCTATGGTGGCGGGCGGTTTCGAGGAGATGTCGTAAACCACGCGATTGATGCCACGCACTTCGTTCACGATGCGGCGGGAAATCGTAGCCAGCACTTCGTAAGGCAACCGCGCCCATTCGGCAGTCATCGCGTCCACCGAAGTCACCGCACGCACGGCGCAAGTGTTTTCATAGGTGCGGCCGTCGCCCATCACCCCCACTGATTGCACCGGCAGTAGCACTGCAAAAGCCTGCCAAATCTGCCGATCCAACCCCGCCCGAGTAATTTCTTCGCGCACGACTAAATCCGCTTTGCGCAGCACCGCCAACCGCTCTTCGGTCACCTCGCCCAAGACGCGCACGGCCAAGCCCGGCCCCGGGAAAGGCTGACGCCACACCAAGTGATCCGGAATGCCCAACTCGTGGCCCAACGCGCGCACTTCATCTTTGAATAAATCGCGCAGCGGTTCGATGAGCGTGAAGCCCAAGTCCTTGGGCAAGCCACCCACATTGTGATGTGTCTTAATAACGGCCGTGGGGCCGCCGAATGCCGACTGGCTTTCAATGACATCGGGGTACAGCGTGCCTTGCACCAAGAACTGCGCGCCGTGCTCGCGCGCCAGCAATTGCTCGGCGCGGAATGTCTCGACAAACACGCGCCCGATGACTTTGCGTTTCTGCTCGGGGTCGCTGATGCCCTTCAGTTCGCTCAAGAAATGCGGCCCAGCGGACACGCACTTGAAGTTCATGTGAAAATTGTCGGTGAAAAAACCAATGACATCGTGCACTTCGCCTTCGCGCAACAAACCGTTGTCGACAAAAACGCAATCGAGACGGTCGCCGATAGCTCTGTGTAGCAGCACTGCGGCCACCGTTGAATCCACCCCGCCGCTGACACCGCACAGCGCGCGCCCTGTGCCCACGGTTTCGCGGATGCGCGCTGTCCATTCCTCGATAAACGAAGCCATGCGCCAATCGCCGCTGACACCGCAAATGCGGAAAAGGAAATTGCGCAGCACCGCCGCGCCATGCTCGGAGTGCACTACTTCGGGATGGAACTGCAAACCGTACAAGCGCCGCCCCGCGCTCTTGAAGCGCACGGCTGCGTAGGGGCAAGTGGGTGTGGCCGCCAACGCGTCGAATAGACCTTCCGCAGCGTGCACTTGGTCGCCGTGGCTCATCCACACCGCTTGCGTTGCTGGCGTGCCGGCGAACAGGCCGTCATCGGATGCGCCATTGCACACCAAATTACGGTGCCCGAATTCGCGCTCCGCTGCTGGCTTCACGCTGGCGCCCAACAAGTGCGAAATCAATTGCATGCCGTAGCAGATGCCCAGCACGGGCACGCCGAGGTCCAGCACTGCGGGGTCGAGGGTAGGCGCGCCGTTCTCGTAGACCGAGTTGGGACCGCCCGACAGAATCACGCCCTTCAACTGGGGGCCCTGCAATTCCGAGGCCTTCACCTTGGGAGTGACGATGCGGCAGAAGACTTGGGCCTCGCGCACACGCCGTGCGATCAACTGCGCGTACTGCGACCCATAATCGACGATCACAATCTCTTCGTGGCGAATGGAGGCCAATTCAGTCTCCCTGTTCCAATCCGTAGTTCGGCGCTTCCTTTGTGATCTCGACATCGTGCGGGTGGCTTTCGCGCAATCCCGCCGCAGACACGCGCACGAAACGCGCCTTGGCTTGCAATTCGGCCACCGTGCTGGCACCGACGTAGCCCATGCCAGAGCGCAAACCGCCCACCAATTGATAAACGAAACTGCCCAGCGGGCCTTTGTAAGGCACGCGCCCTTCGATGCCTTCGGGCACTAATTTCTGCGCGTCGCGCACATCTTGCTGGCCATAGCGGTCGCGCGAGCCTTTCACCATGGCCCCGAGAGAGCCCATGCCGCGCACCTCTTTGTAGGCGCGCCCTTTCAGTATGACCATTTCGCCGGGGCTTTCGTCGGTGCCCGCTAAGAGCGAACCCAACATGACAGTGCTGGCACCCAAGGCCAATGCCTTGGTGATGTCGCCGCTGTACTTGATGCCACCGTCGGCAATGATGGGGATGCCGCTGCGCGCGGCTTCCTTCGCGCACTCCACCACTGCGGTGGCTTGCGGCACGCCCACTCCCGCCACGATGCGCGTGGTGCAAATAGAGCCCGGCCCGATGCCCACCTTCACGCCATCCGCACCCGCGTCAATCAGCGCTCGCGTGCCGGCGGCTGTGGCCACATTGCCTGCAACCACATCCACATCGAAGCGGCGCTTAATTTCGCGCACTGTTTCAACCACATTCTTGCTGTGGCCGTGAGCGGTGTCGACAACGATCAAATCCGCGCCCGCTGCCACCAACGCTTCCACGCGCGCAAGATCGTTAACGCCGACGGCCGCGCCCACGCGCAAACGCCCGCGCTCGTCCTTGCACGCTTGCGGGAAGCGCTCTTGCAAGTTGATGTCGCGAATAGTGATCATGCCGCGCAATTGGAGGCTGGAATCCACCAGCAACAATTTCTCCACCTTGTGGCGGTGCAAAATGTCCTTGGCTTCCTCCAGCGTGGTTTCAGGCGACGCGGTGATCAGCGGCGACGCCGTCATCAAGCGCGTGATCGGCACATCTTCTTCGGTTTGAAAGCGCAAGTCGCGTTTGGTGAGGATGCCCACCACTTTGCGGCCTTCCACCACGGGCACACCGCTGATGTTGTGCGCGGCCATCAGCTCACGCGCGGTGCGCACGGTGGCGGTGGGAGGCAGCGTCACTGGGTCGGTGATCACCCCGTGCGCCGAGCGCTTCACTTTGTCCACTTCGCGCGCTTGAATCTCAGCGCTGCAATTCTTGTGGATGACGCCGATGCCGCCTTCCTTGGCCAGCGCAATGGCGAGGCGTGATTCAGTCACCGTATCCATGGCGGCAGAAAGCAGCGGGATGCGCAAGCTGATGCGCCGCGTGAGGCGCGCGCTGGTGTCGATTTGCGAAGGCAGCACCTCGCTCCAGTCCGGAATGAGTAGCAGGTCGTCGTAAGTAACGCCCAGTGGCACTTCGTCCTCGATCATACGCGCGCGCTCCGGCCCACGGGGCCCGCCCATCCGCGTGCCCGGTTAGGAAGGGAGAGCGTAGCCCTATGCCCTGCCTGTTCAAGCGCTGCTGCGTTGGCGGAAGATCAACGGCAAGGACCACTCCAGCAACAGCAGCAATAGCAGCACAGCGGCAAGCTCCGTGCGCAGCGAATGATTGGTCTCTTGCGCTGCAAAGGCGGGCAGTGCGAACGCGGCGCGCTGCGGCGCGCCTTGAGCAACGCCCCATCCTTGCGTCGGTGCTCCAGCAGCATCCAGCAATGCCGTGGCCACCAAGCGGCCTTGACTCGTGCGCCACCAACCCGGTGCGGGGGCAACAAAGCCCGTGGCATCTTCGCGCTCCGACAACACTTGCGGCACCGCGGCACCTTCCGCCGTCAGTTGCGCACCTTCGCCCGGCAGCAGCAACAAGCAACCTCCGCTGTTTGCCACGGCGGGCATCAAGACTTGATTGGGCCGCGCCAAGCCGCGCAAGGCTGCATCCAATAAGAGTGGGAACAGTGGCAAGCTGGTGAGGTTGCTGTGGCTGCGCTCTAAGGGGCACAACAGCGCGATGAACTCCGCTTCGCCGCAGGTGCCCCGTGCCAGCAGCGGCCCTGCCGATGTGCGCACGATGATTTGGGCAGCGGGAGCGCCTTGCACCAGCGGCAGCGCAGGCATGTCCAGATCGGCGAAGCTCAAGCCGCGCACCAATGGGTCGGTGCTTGAAACATCCAGCAGGGTCGCGCGCACTGCGGCACTTGGCTGCGTGCGCAGCGCGAGCCCTTCGGCACTGGAATCGATCAGGAAGTAGCGGCCCGGCGGCAAAGGCTGCGCGCTGTGCACACCGTGCAACACCACAACATCAGCGGCGAACGGCGTGGTTCCGAAATCCGCTGGGGCCATGCGCCCGGAGCGCGCGTGGTCCACGCATTCGCTCGCTGCGAAGCAGGCATCGAGCGCGTTGCTCGTCAAATCCGTCACCAACATCACCGCCACACGGCGCCGCTCGGGCAGCGCCACGCGCGCAACATCGTCTTGCGGAAAACTGTCCGCTGGTTCGAGTTGCAGACGCAGCGCTTCGGGCGCCGCGGGCGGCAAGACCACGCTGCAGCGCACGCCCGTCGCAGTGGGTGCCACCGCCCACTCACCCAACAGTTTTTCAGGGGTCTGGCCATCTGCGAATAGGCGCAGCGTGCGCGCAGTTCCAGTGCCCTTCACAGTCACCGCTAACTCTTCGGGCCCGTCGCGCTCCACCGCCACGATGCCGGCTTGAGGTAGCGGCGTTCCCGCGTGCACAAAAAACAATCCCGCGGCGCTGAGGCGCGCGCGCATGGAAGATTCCACTGCAAACGGCGAAACCCACACCACCCTCTTCGGCGCAGCGGCGCTTTCGGCCAACACGGCTAACGCTTCCAACGCCCGCGCACCGCGCACCATAGGCGGGTCGGCCAAAGCGGCGTCAACTGCTGCGTCATCGCCCACAGTGCCTGCGGCATGCAGTCCGTCGCTGATCCACCCCAAACCCACGAGCCCATCCAACCGTGCAGCGCGCACCAAGGCGTTGGCGCTCTCCAGCACATGCTGCGATAAAGGGACGCCGCTGGCATCTGTGGCCAAAGTGCCCAACGAGCGATCGACTATGACCAGCGTCGTGCCTCGCCCCGCGCTGATTGCGTGCAAGTGCGGCCCGGCCCACAGCAACACCAAACCGCAGAGGACCATGAATTGCAGCAGCAGCACCAAGCGCCGCAGCCAGCGCAGTTCGCGCCGCTGCACACGCCCGAGTGCGATGCGCCAGAGGGCCAACGAAGGCACCGTCAACACGGCTGCGCGGCGGCGCAGCAAGCGCAGACACAGCAAGCTCGCAGGCACCAACAGCAACAGCCACAATCGTTGCGGCTGATCGAATGCAAACTGTTCGGTGCCCAGCATGTCAGTGCAGCAACGTTCCGCGCCGCGCCAACTGCATCAGGATGCCTTCAGCGCCTTCGCTCACTTCGAAGGCGGAAACCACCGCGCCCAACGCGGTCAGCGCTTGGGTGCGCGCAGCAAAATGTTCTTCCAGCGTGGTGCGCCACGCGCGGCGCGTGCTGGCGTCCAAACACACGCGCAGTTCTTCTGCGCTTTCAGCGTCGCGCAGGCGCACTTGTTCGCCCAAGGGTGGCGACAAATCTGCTGCATCGCGCAAGTGCAGAACATGCACTTCGCAGCGTCGCGCCGCCAACATGCGCACGGTGCCATCCGTGGCGTCATCGAAGAGATCGGTGATGCACAGCGCCATCCCGGCGCGGCGCGAATCCGCCAACGCAGCGGCGCGTTGTTTGCCAGCACCTGCGCGCAAAGATTGCGTGCGGCGCAGCAAGGCCGGCAGCGCGCTGCGGCCACTGAAGTTGGTGGGTTCTAATGTGGCGGGGATTTCGGCGCAGGTCACTAACACGCGCCGCATCAAAGCGATGGCACCCATGCACAACGCCAATTCGCGCGCCACGGTGAACTTGGGCTGCGGCTCCATAGCCATGCTGGCGCTGCAATCCAGCACTAACAGCAAGCGCGGCGATTCTTCCGCTTCATGTTCCTTCACCAGCAGTTCGCCCAAACGCAAGTAGACATTCCAGTCCAAGCGCCGAGGGTCGTCGCCCACGCTGTAGGCCCGGTGCTCGCGGAATAGAAGCCCTGAGCCGCGGCGCGCGGCAGCGTGGTCGCCCGAGGGCGCTCCATGCGCCAGCCGCCTGAGGCTCAAGTCCAAGTGTTCGAGTCGCGCCAGCAGGGCCGCGTCTATCTGCGGCTCAGAATCACTGCTCATCGGCCGCCTGCCCCACCCTGGAGTCGACGGAAATAGCGCTGGATCAAACGCAACTCGGAGGCGTTCCATGTTGCGCGCAGACCGCCGCGCTCGGGCAAGGGCACTTGTTGCAAGTCGGTCTTCGGTTCTGCGCCGCGTAGCGGCGGCGGCACCTTGGCGGCTTCGCCCGCTTCGCGCTGGAACACATCCACTTCTTTGTCCACCATGCCGGAGTCGTTCACCAACGGCTTCACGGCCTTGGGCACGAGGGTTGCTTTGCCCAGTTCTTCGGCCTCGCCCGATTTGACAGGCCCAGCGCCGCCACCGACGCCCTTCTTGGGCTGTTCCATCCCGCTGCTGCTGGGGCTCGCTTGAGGTTCCACCGCCACGCGCACTGGCATTTCTAATGGCGCGGCACTACCGGCTTCCGCCAATGTGAACGTCAGCGCCGCAGAGCGCACTTCGAATTCGCTGCCATCTTGCAAGTGCGCCAGAGCGCGCACTTCCATGCTGACTAAGCCAGGCCCTTCGATGTGCACCACTTGCAGCAACTGTCGCAACGACGCTGTGGAATGCACTGCGACAAACGGTCCATCGCTCTGCAGACGCGCGCTCGCCTCCAAGCGCACGGGACGCTGATCACGCCCATAGCCGTGGTCTGCTCCATCGAAACCATCGCTGAACAGCGCGACGAAACGCACGTCTGCCGCCGCAGCCGCCGCAGCAGTTTGGATCCATTCAATGTGCAACGGCGCGTCGTCGCCGGGAACCAACACACGCCGTTCGAGGCCCAAGGTGATGCTGCCTGCAGGGCGCTGCGCTGCCGCAGCGGTGGCCACTGAATCTGAAACCACTGTGCCTTGCGCTGCTGTCGCTGCACTCGGTGCAAGTGCGTTGGCTTGCATCGCTGCCGCGCCTTGCGGCCACCAACTCAGGGCGAAGGCCAACAACAACCACATCCCGAAGCGCATGGCTTGGGCCCGCTGCACGCGCCAGCGCAAAGCCCCAGGATCGCGTTGCAGCGCTGCTGCGGCTTGGGCCAAGACCAGCGGTGCGAAATAGGCGCTCTCTGCAAGCGAGTCGACTGTCGACAACACTCCGTGCCCAGTGCAGCGCGCATCCAACCGGCACAAGAGCTGCGCTTGGTCGGCGCGTTGTGCGGCGCGCAGCGCGAGCGCTACGAACACCAGCAGCACAGCAGCGCAGCCAGCGCCGAAGGACGCCAAAGCAGCAAGACCAGCGAAGCTGCAGAGCGCGGCGATGAGTGCTGCCAACGGCGCCGCACGCAACGCGGCGCGTGCTCCGTGGCCTAGGGCGCAACGCAGCGTGTCACGGCGCAAAGCGCTCGCGATGCGCTGCTGTAACGATGGCGCCGCTGACATGCGCACATGTTACGGCCTTGCCATGGCAGCGGAAAGCGCGCTTAGCTTTCGATGCAGTCGAAGCGCTGTTGCAGTTCGGCGTTGTCGCCGGCCCACACATAGCCGTGGTCTTGCGCCAGCACATGGCTGACGGCATCCACCGTGCTGCCGTAGCGCACCACCATTTTCACGACAGCTTCACCGGCGCAGCCCGTGCCGACCACAAGGGCCAACCGACGCATGCCGGAATCCAGTGACTCCAGTGAAGCTTCAGTGATGTACACCAGCGTCACGCGGTTGGCAGAACGGCTCGCAAACTCCAAAGCGGTTCGGGCTAGCGCAGTGAGTGTTCCCCCTGCTTGCAGCGGGACGATCAAATGAGCAACTCGTAAGCGCGTGTCGAAGAGTGTCGTTGTGGCCATGTTGCCTTCATCGGCAGATTTAGGCCAAAAAGGGAAGTCCCGGGGAAACTCTCATGAGAAGAAGGAAAAGGGAATGATTGAGGGAATAGCTGAGAGTTCTACGCGCAGTCCGCAACCCCGCGACTTCCGGCAAATGGCACCCGCTGTCGCCCTCATTCCGTTCCCGTGCCGCGACCGTGGGTTTGTGTGACCATCCCCTTTCGTCCTCGCGCCCCCTGCGTCTTGAGCCATTAGTGCGCGACCTCCCGCGTCCTTGCCCAATCCTGCAAACTCTGTGGTTTGACAGGGCCCCGCCGTGGCCCGAAGCTGCCTGTGGATGCAACCCCTACTCGCCACAGAAGGCTTGAATTTCAGCGTTGGACGAGAGTCCCTCGTGCATGGAGTCGGCTTGGAGGTAGACGCTGGGCAGGTCTACGGGCTGTTAGGGCTTAACGGCGCTGGCAAGACCACCTGCCTGAAGCTCATCACGGGCCTGCTGCGCCCAGATTCAGGGACCATCCGTTTCCGTGGCCAAGTGGTCCAGTGCGCCGACCAGCGCGCGGGCCTAGCCGCAGTTGTGGAAGCCCCGGCCTTCGTCCCTGCGCTGGCTGGCGCGGACAATGTGCTGTATTCCGCGCGGCTCCACGGGCAGTGCGACAGCGCTACCGCAGCCCAAGAACTGCGTCGCATGGGGCTGGACCCTACCGACAGGCGCCCTGTGCGCACTTGGTCCTTGGGGATGAAGCAGCGCCTCGCTTTGGCCATGGCGCTCGCGACGCGTCCGCAGTTGTTGCTGCTGGACGAACCCACCAACGGCCTCGACCCCGCCGGCATCGCCGACCTCCGCGCCTTGCTGCCGCGCTTGGCGCGCGACGAAGGCACTGCTGTGTTGCTGTCATCGCACCTCTTGGACGAAGTCGAGCACTGTTGCACGCATGTGGGCGTGCTGCGCTCTGGGCGACTGCTCATGCAAAGCCCACTGCATTCTCTGCGCGAGCGCGCTGGCTGGAAGGTGCGACTCACAGGCAGCGCAGCACCGCCCGAAACGCGTTGCCGCGAGGCCTTGGCACGCTGCCGGGCCGCTTTGCCAAGCGAGCACTGGCGCGCCGACGCTGACGACACGCTGCATCTTGCGCGCGGCACCTTGCCCGCCGAAGAAGTGCTGGCGCGACTCGTGGCCGCAGGTGTTCCCGTCTGCGCTTTCGAACCCGCATCGCGTCTGGAGGATGTTCTCTTGGGCCGCACGGAAGACGCCGCATGAGCGCCGTGTTGGCAGTGCTGTCCCTTTCGTTGCACGCGCAGCGCGCGCGCTTGTTGCCGCGTTTGCTGCTGCTGGCCGCACCGCTCGGCGGTTGCGCTGCGGCCTTCAGCGCCAACGGCGAAGCTAACGAAGGCGTGCGCGGCTTGGCCGATGCGCTGTTGCTGCTGTTGCCGGGCATGGCCTTGGCATCGGCGGCGCTCGGCAGTGCCACACTGCGCGGCGAACGCGGCGAAGATTCATTGCGTGCGCTGCTGTTGGCACCCATCCCGCGCTGGAAAATTCTCTTGGGCTTGATGCTCGGGGCCCATGCCACCGCCGCGGTGATGAGCTTGATGGCCTGCGGCAGCGCGGCGTTGTGCATGTGGGGCCTGCGCGGATTCGGCGACATCGCCCCAGGTGGCATGTTCATCACCACCCACGAGATCATCAATCAACAAGCGTGGCGCTTGGCACCTTTGTGCGTCGGAGTCGTCCCTGTGGCTGTGCTGGCTGGCGTGCTGGGCGCAACCATCGTTGACGATGCCCTAGTGGCTTTCATGATTGCCGTTGTGGTGTTGCTGCTGCCGCTGCTGATGCTGCCCGAAACTGGTGCGCCATTCGCGCCCTACCCCATCGCCGACCACGCATTGATGGTGCTGCGCGATCTCGGAGAAGGGCGCACGGAACAAGAGGCCACAGTGGACTGCAGTGCCTATGTGTTGCGGCATGCTGCTGTTGTTGGTGTGTGGAGCTTGGGCCTGCTGGCCCTCGGCATTGCCGCGTTTGCGCAGCCGAGGCGCGCATGAAATGTGCGCTGCTGTGGTTTTGCTGCGGGGCACTGCTCGCTGCGCAAAGTTTGAAGCAGGAACGCCTCGTGTTGCCTCAAGATGTGGCCTTGGATGATTGGTTCTTGGTTGATGCCGACGGCGATGGCGTGCGCGAGTTGCTGTTGGTGGATGCAGGTCAACGACGCTTGGTGTTGCTGAAAGCCCCGTGGGGCGCACCGACGCGGCGTGATATCCCCATCGCGCAAGATGTGGCGGCATTCACGTTCGCCGATCTCGTGAGCCCACCCGGCGAGGACTTGCTGTTGTTGAGCGCCCAAGGCGCGACACTGCTGGCCGGCATGCAAGGCACACCGCTGCCGTGGCTGAAAATGGAGTTGCTTTTGCCGCAGCAACCACGCAGCGCACCACGCTGCCATGAATGGGCACAAGACCGCGACGGCGATGGACACGAAGACATCTTGCTGCCTGGCGTGACGCAAGAATGGTTGGTGAGTTGCAGCGCTGATGGCAAGGCTGGCGCAAGGCGCGCTGTGTCTCCTGCAACCACAGTGGAATTGCGCCGCGATGCTGCAGGCCTGTTCACAGAACGCGCCACAAGACCACGCGCAGGACTGCTGCGCTGCGTTGCCCCAAAGCGGTTGGAACCAATCCACCTGAGTAGCCGCGGCATCGAGCGCTTCGATGCCGTTAACGACAAGACCGAGTTGTTGTTTGCGCTTCCGGGCACGGCATCCAACGCAAGCGGCGGCGCTAGCGAAAACCCGAACGAGAGCACCAGTCCAGGCAACGCCATCGCGCAGCAAGACTGGGGTCTTGTCGAACGCTTGGAGTGCAGCACCAGCGCGCTCGAACCCGTCGCCGACGAAGTGGTGCTGCTGGCGCGCACCCGCGCTGAAGGCGGCCGCATCCCAGAACCCCGCACCGAACTCCTGCTTTATCGCCTTGGCTCGCAAAAACCGGCTGGGGCACTATTGCTGTCCGGAATGCTCTCGTCAGGGCCTGACTTGGTGGACGCCAATGGCGACGGACGCATGGACCTTGCGCTCTCCGTGGTGGCTTCCGGTGTGCGTGGCGAATTGCAGCGCGCCATCGGCAAGTGTCCGGTGACTTGGCACATCTATCTGCATCAGGGTGGCGCCATGCCCTGGCCGCGCTCGCCACACTACACCCTCACCGACACGCTCGACGCAGCCACTTTCGATCGTTGGGGAACGCGTCATCGTGTGTTCCTCGCCGGAGACATGGATGCGGATGGATTTCAAGAACTCGTGCGCGTGCGCTCTGCCGCCAATGGTGTGGTGGTGGAATTGCAGCGCGGGCGGCAGCACAAAGACGGGCCGTTCGCCGACGATGTGTTCGCGTCCTGCCATGTCGAAGGGACAGTGCGCGGCTACTCCGCTGTCAGCCTTGGCGACAAGCCGGCAATTCTGGTGCGCTGCGATGGCAGCTTTTTCTTCGTGACTTTGCAGCGCTGAGCGGCGCACGCATTCACAAGTCGCCCATAGGCAACGAGAGCACGCGGTCCTTGCCACCGTTTGCAGATGCCCGCCAACCAAACACCCACGCAGCGCCTAGTTGCACGGCACCTAGTGGGTCCAGCGTGCGGCCCGGCCCCAGCGCCGCCACTTCTTGCGCAGGCCCGCGTTCCTGTGTGTGCCGCAGCACGCGGCCATCGTCGCCCGCCAGCAGCAGCGAGCGCTCAGTCATGAACACCGCGGCATTCAGCGCCACTGCACGCAAATCGTTGTTGACAGAAAAGGTGACCGGCACAAAGGCCTTGATGCGCGCCCGTGGCGAGCGCGGCAACAGGCCATCTGCCTGCAAGGGGTAGTCCATCAGTTCCAGCGGCAGCCGCGACGATTTCAAAATTTCGAGCTGTTCCACCAGACCAATCTTGCGTGTGCGCAACACCAGCAGGTGACGCTCCCCCGCCCGCTCGAACAACGCCGTCGCAATCAGCCCGCCTTCCACGCGCAGCACCTGAACTGGCTCCAGATTTGTTTCGAGCTTGCGGTAAAGCGCCAACATGCCGCTGCGCGCATCGCCTAACACTAATGTCGGGCCCGCTGCGCCGAAGTCTGCCAAGAGCGGCGGCACGCTCCACGGAAAACCACCTAAGTGATCATCGCCACCCGGAGACCAGTGCAATGGTTCAGCAGCACCGCCGCGCAGCACACGCAGCACCTGCGGGCCGCTGCCAACAACAAGCACATCCGCGCTGATGCGCAGGCTCCAGGGTGTGATGCGCACCACTTCGTGAGTGTCGCCCAAACCATAGCCAGCGGATTCGCGCACCGCGGCCGGTGCAACGGCTAACTGCGCTTCCGCGCCCCGCACCCACAGCACTCCATCGCGATGCGGCAGAGTCAGTGATTCCTTCTGCAACATGCGCACGCGCAGTGGCAGCGCAGCCTTGGCCCAACGCAGTGGCGGCTCCGCCAAATCCCATTGGTGCTCATTCATGTGCGCGAGCGCGCCGCGGGTTTGCAGCAGGCGGCCATCCCAGTCGAACAACTGCACACCAGCATCAATGACCGTGGCGGCTTCGGCAACCAAATCATCCGCACGGATGCGCTGCACGCTGCGTCCAAACTGCACGGCGACCCCAGAGTCAACGCGCCACAACGCACACAAATCCGCACCCTCCGCCACAGTGGCCTGCGCCAGCACCGCCCCGCACAGCGCTATCCAAACAAGCAGCGCAGATTTCACGGCAAGCGGCTCTTGAGCAACTCCACAGCAGCCGTACGCGCAGCGGCATCGGCGGTGCTTTGATAGCCCCCGTCGGTCTTGAGCGTGCGCTGCACCACCGCCAACGCACGGTTGCGGTCGGCAAGGCTGTCCGATAGCAGCATGGCCAAAGCCGGTGCGGCAGCCTCGTGGCCCGCGCTGGCTTCGAACAACGCAAGCGTGCGCACTTTCAGTGCTTCCGCATCGTCGCTGTTCCAGGTGCGCAACACCGCAGCACCAGCAACACCGGCTTGGCCCAACGCCTCCAACGCCGCCAAGCGCACAGCGGGCGTCTCCAAAGCATCTTTCAGTGCAGCCACTGCGCCCGGCGTGCCTAGTTGTGCCAACGCAGAGGCCGCACGCGACGCCACCGTCGGATGTTTCTCGCGCACCAATGCAACCAACAGCACTTCGCTGTTCGCGTGTGCGATGCCGCCCAAGACTTGGGCCAGTCCAGCCAGCAGCGTGGCGTTTCCGGACTTGCGCCCGCGCTCGATGCCATCGCGCACAGATGGCAACGCGGCAACCCCAAGGCGCGTCAACATGCGCCGCGCTTGCTCGTGATACAAAAACTGCATTTGCCCCACGACATCAACGAAGAAATTGATGCGCCGGTCTGTAGCGGCGTCATCGCCCTGCTGCACCAGCCGCCCTTCGCCCACGAACGGGCGACCCGACGCGACGCGCTGCTCGACCAATACGCGCCAACGCGCCGCAGCCTCTTGTTTGTGCGTGAAACCAGCATCGGCGTTGTAGCCAGCGTCTTCGGCGGTGCACGCACGCAACAGCACATCTGCGCTTTCACCCGCAAAGGCTGGCGATGCCATGAACTCACCTGTGGTCAAGTTGCGCCCCTCCGCGTGAGCCAACAGATACGGCAACCCCGCTCGGCATCCCAACGCCAACAATGCTGCGGCGGCATGATTCACCACCACAGGGTGACGATCATCCAACGCCAACAATAAATCCGGCAAAGCTTCGCGCACTTGCAAGCGCTGCAACACAGCGATGGCTGCCACGCGTTCCATGGAACGCAGATCTGCTCCAGTTGCGGTCAGCTCGATGGCTTTCAAACCGAAGGGCGCAGCAGCGTCGGCGACTACATGAAAGGCCACTTGCGAACGGTCTTTCATCAAGTGAAGCAAGGCTGTGGTGTGGCCCGCTTCGCGCTGCTCAGCGACCTGCAAGATGCGTTGGATGCGTTCATCAGGGCTGCGGCCTTCCAGCTCGGCAACTAAAGCGTCGGTCACAACGGCAGGCGCAGGCGCAGGCGGCGCGACGCCATCGGAACACGCCAACAACAGCAACAAGCACACAAAGCACAACTGTTCAACGCGCATGCACACTCCCTTCGTGCAGCAGAACCGCTTCGTTATCAGCCTGGAATGGCTGCGTGCGGTAATACAGCCGGAACTCGGCGCTGACCACACTCGGTGGCAGGATCACGCGATAGTCACGCGCTTCACCAGCAGGAATCTGAGTGGATTCGGGGTAAGCAATGATGCTCTGCAGTGGGTGCCCTTCAGGTGCGACACGCTGCACATGCACTTCCAAACTGCCTAGCGCCCCCAGTGCGATTTCGTAATCCCGCGTGGCACCCACGCTGCGCAACGGATTGCGCAATTCGAATTCGGTGCGGTACGGATTGCGATAGCGGTCGACGCGGCGCGAGACGCGACTGCCATCGACACCGATGAACGTCGCTTCCAGATCCACCGCGCGATGGCGCTCGTCGGTGGGCAAATTGTGCCCTGAACCTGTGTTGCTCACGCGCACATGCAGCACACCATCTTCAATGCGTTCCACTTTGAAACTGGCCGCGCTGCGCAGAATCGTGGCATCGTGCCCCGCAGGATAGCGATGAGACCGCCCGCGCCGCCCACCGGCCCGCAGCACTTCAGGCATGTGGCAATCGTTGCAATCTTTGAAGCCGGCGCCAGGCAATGCATAGGAGGTCTGCTTCCACTCTTCGTGAACTTTGTGTTGGTTGTGACAGGGAGCGCACAGCCCGAGGCTGGAAATCACGGCGGATTCCTGCGGCTGACATGGTGCGCTGCGTGCGGCGGCCCCCAATGGTCCGCGCCCGATCATGCTCGCGGCTTCGGGGGCGAAGTGGCAAGTGAAGCAATCGACGCCATCGTCGTGGCGGCGGTCGCGTTCCAACGGACGCTGCGACAAGCCCGTTTCCAACACCGGACGCGGCAAGTGACAAGGTAGACAATCTTTGTCTTGAAAGCCTCGCGACAACCCTTGCACTTCGGGATCTGTGTAGGCCTTGCTGTGCCATGAATCGCGCCATTCGCTGAACACTTCGCTGTGGCACGCAGCGCACTCGTCGCTGCTTTGCAAACGCATTGGAGTAGAGCGCATTTCGAAAACCGGTGCACTCTCCGCAGTGTTCAGCGCGGTTGCAGCCTCACCGCGCAACAAATGCCACAACAGCGCGGCGATCACCAGCAACAGCACCAAAAACAATGCCCAACGTTTCACTCAGCCTCTCCGTTCTTCAAGCACCGCAGGCAGGCCGTGCAGGCTCACCCACACCGCCGTGCCCGCAGCCACATCCGCGGATTCCACTCTGTGTTCCACATCCGCCACAGCGACACAGGCGTGGCGCCGCGACCCGAGGAACAGCATACGCGTCACGCGCGCCGGGATGCCTTCGCCTGCGGCGCCAAGGCGCAGATTCTCGGGGCGCACCAACAACCACACCGCACCGCGTTTCTCTGTTGCTGCCACTGGCACGCGCCCAAAGGGCGTGTCCGCTTGGCCTTGCGCATCCACTGTTGCAGCGATGGCCACTCCTTCACCCAGCAAGCGCGCCACCGTGCGCGAAGCTGGCCGCTGCCACACAGCTTCAGGCCGCCCTTGTTGCAGCAAGCAGCCTTGGTCCATGAGCAGTAATTGATCGGCCAATTCCATGGCCTCTTCGTGATCGTGAGTGACATGCAACACGGTGCAGCCTTCGCGCTGCCGCGTCGCCGCCAACAACGCGCGCACCGCGTGCTTCAAGCCTTGGTCGACACTGCTGGTGGGTTCATCGAGCAACAACACTTGCGGGCGCGTCACCAGCGCGCGAGCCAGCGCCAGCCGCTGGCGTTCGCCACCAGAAAGTTCACCGGGCAAGCGCGCCGCCAATGCGGCGATGCCGAGCGGTTCCAAGCTCTGCGCCACGCGCTGGCGCCGCTCCGCCGCGTCCAAGCGCAGAGGCTTCAGCACCAAGTGCAAATGCTCCGCCACACTTAATTGCGGCCACAGTCCCAAACCTTGGAACAAGTAGCCCAACCCGCGCGCCTCCGGGGCGACACTGCGCCCAGCTTGTTGCACCACAGCGCCGCCGATGCGCACTTCGCCAGCACATTCCAGCAACCCTGCAATGCAGCGCAACACGGTCGATTTTCCTGCGCCAGAAGGCCCGAGAATGGACGCAAAACCGCCGCGCTCCACCGCGAAGCTGATGTCGCGGCAAACCACGCGCCCACCCAACTCGCAATTGAGTCCTTGCACTTCGAGTCCTGCGCTCATGCACGCCTCCTTCGTCGCAAACTCCATACCAACGTCAGAGGCAACACTGTCAGCAACACCGTCAGCACGCACAACGCAGCCACTTCACCAGCCGACTGATAATGCACCATGTTGAAAATGCGAATCTGCAGGAACTGCCAGCCGGGCCGCAATAGCAGCAGCACCGCCGAGAGTTCTGTGAAACACAGGACCCATGCCAGCAGCAGCACCGCTGCAAAAGTGCCGGCCACTGCGGGCCATTCAGCCGCAATGAAACGGTCTTTCAGCGAGAGCCCCGCCACGCGCGCCGCCGCGACACTATCGGCATCGGTGGCAGCGAAAGCCTGACGCATCAAGCGCACGCACAGCGGCATGTACAGCGCCAGCCACCCAAGCACGGGCAACGCAGCGCCGCCCTCCAGCATGCTGCGGGCCAAGCCCGCTTGCAGTGCCCACTGCAACAAGCCGCACGCTGCACTGGTGCAGAGTGCGCACATCAGTGCCAGTCGCAAAGAGCCAGCGCTCAACGCGCCTGCCAACGCCCCGGCAGCAAGTGCCACCATCAGGCCTTCGCCCGCATCGGCCGCCGCGAATTGCAACAAGAATGCAACGCCAACAGCCACCGGCGGCAACGAAAACGCAACTGCGGCCAGCGCGTCCAATAGGGGCCGCCGCTGCTGCGCCAGCATGCGCCCGGCCAGCAACGCTCCGATGCCGATGATGCTCACCGCTGTGCCCACCAGTAGCAACGAATCGGTGAACGCTGCGCCTGTGCGCGCAAACACGCTTTGATAATTGTCGGTACCGCCATCCAACGCCAACGGCCCCGCTTCGCGCAGCAGCGCAAAGAGCGGTAATCCGGCACTCAGCGCGAGCACTGTTAGTGCCACGCATGCTGCTGCCCGGCTGGGCTGCGGCAAGGCAATGCGCTGCGCCACCAAGGGCGGCAAGTGACGTTCCAGTCGCAGCAACACCACGAGCATCAAGATGCTCAACAGCACCAACGGTAAAGCCAGCAGCGTGCCGCTGCCTTGGTCCACCTGAGAAAACACGAAATAGACCTTTTGCACCAGCACCGGCGTGTCCAGCAGACTCACCACCGGATAAGTCACGATCGATAGAGCGAACACTGCCACCGCGCCGGTCAGTAATTGCGGTGCCGCCGCGGGCAGCGCCACGCGGCGCAGAGCACCGCGCCAACCGAGACTGATGCGCGCCGCGTCCATAGCGTCGCGATCGAGGCGCTGCAACGCAGCCATAGCCGGCAAGGCCATCAGCGGAAAGAAAGCGCAGGCCATCACCCAAGCAGGGCCCCAATAAATGTGAGCTAAGACACCTTCGCCGTCCATGCCAGCGAGCGGCGCACGGATGTTGATGTTCCAGCCCTGCTCGCGCAGCCACAACGCCATCCAACCTTTGTCGCCGAGCACGCGCGTCCACGCGATGGTGTGGATGTGCGGCGGGATCAGCAGCGGCAGGATGCACAGCCCTTGCAACAGCGCGCGCGAGCGAAAGCGATAGAGGCCCAAGGCAGCGGCGGCCGGCACTGCCAACAAGGCGGCGAACAGCGTGGTCAACAGCGCCAAGAAAATGCTGTTAGCCAGCAGGACGTCCACCTGTGAGCCCGCGAAGATGGTGTTCAAACCGTCGGCCTGCAACGCAGCGCCGCCTTGTTGCAACAGCGCCCCGAGAGGCATGAAGCACAAGGCGGCAGCGATGAGCCCGAGCAATACTCGCGGGAGCGCTGTCATGCAGCGTTAGACCGCCGCTTGAAGCCAAGCCACAGGAAACCCAACGCCAGCGCGAGCGCTGCAATTGCCATGTACAAGATCGTACTGTCGCTGCTGCTCGCCGCGCCAGTCGGGGTGGGTGTGGCGCCACCGAACATCCGTTCGAGGTCCAGCTTGTGATTATCAATCTCGCGGGCGGCCGCAGCGAAGTCAACTTTCATGCTGCTGAACTCTGTAGGCACACCTTCGGGGCCTGCCACACCAGGATGCAGCGGAATCTGCGCAGAAGCGCCACGAGCCAACTGCGCTTCGGTTTCCATGGACAACAACGCATCCACCAACACCTTCGCCTCGGCCAAATGCGGCGCGCCTTTCAGGATCATCACCGAATTGGGAATGACTAATGTGCCGGCATCGCCTGCGCCTTGATCGAGGAACTTCATTCCAACCGGGAGGCCTTCGCGCTGCTTCACGCTGACATCGTCGGTGTCGGTGAGCCCGCAAGCCACCACACCTTCGCTGACGATGCGCGCCACTTGGCCGTTGCCGCGCTCGAAACGCACACCGTTGGCGATGAACTCTTTCAACAGGTTTTCCGTCGGTGCCGCGCCGTTGCGCGCATACAGCACACCCGCATGGGTGAGCGTGGTGCCGGTGAGCGGCTTGGCCATGGCCACCTTGCCGCGGAATTTCGGGTCGGCGAAATCGCTCAGACGCTGGGGTAACTCCGCTTCGCTCAGCATGGTCTTGTTCCATACCAGCACGCGCGCACGGGCCGCGAACCCAGTCCAATAGCCTTCCGCATCTTTGTAGTGGTCCGGAATGCTGGCGGCATTTGGCGAGATGTACGCTTGCAGCAGCCCCTGGGATTTCAGCCGCAGAGTCTGTGCGCACTCGTTGTTCCAGTACACATCCGCCACAGGGCTGGCCTTCTCGGCAATGATGCGCCCCACCATGCCGACCGTCTTATTGTCCTCCGTGTCGAACAACGGCTGCACTTTGATGCCACTGGAGCGCTCGAAGGCTTCCAGAATGGTGCGCGCGTGTTCCTCATCGAGGCTCACGTAGACCACGACCTTTCGGTCTTGGGCCAAACCCAGACCTGCCAAGAACAGTGCGAGCACAAGCATGCGGGGCATTTGGTTTCTCCCGGAATGGACTGTTGGAGCACTACGCAAACCGTGGACCGCACAAAACAAGCCGAAAACAGCACATTTCCGGACCGGCGCTGTTACCGCCCGGTAACACGGTGTCAGGATTTCGACGCTGGCTGATAGGAGCCACGCGCCTGCGGTTGGGGCCCAACGCGGGAGCCCTACTTCCCGTGGCGGATTTTGGGCCAGTAGGTGTCGAAGTCGAAATTGGGCGAGTTGTCCATGTCGTGGCAGCGCAGGCAACTCCGCGGCGCAGGCTTGGACACAGGCGTGACAGATTGAGTTTGAGCGTGGGCTTCGCTCGGGCCGTGGCACGCTTCACAATCCACATTGGCCAGTGCGGGCTTTTCTAATGTCCACCCCTCACTGTCGTCATAGCCCACCACATGGCAGCGCACACATTCGGGGTCGCGTTCGTCGCGCGTGCGTTCCAGCGTTTGCATCGCGCGCATGTGGCCGCTGGTTGCCAACGCAGTGGTGCAGTCTTCATGGCATTCACGGCACGATGCACCGCCGCTGTACGCCGCGCTGCTTGAACGCGGGTTGCCGCTGACGAGGTTTTCGCCACGCACCACATCCCGATAGGCATCAAGGATGCGCGCGCATTCAGCATCCAAAACCACCGATTCTTCAAGACGAATCGAGCGCCAATAGGGCACGGCATCGGCTTGCAGCAGCAGCAGATCTCGCCCCTTGCTGCCCACCGCCACTGCCATGCTCGCCGCCCCCGCAATGGGACGCGGTGCGTCACCAACGCAAGCCACTGCGATCACCGTGCGCGCACGGCGCGCTGCAGGCAGTGCTTGCTCCAGTTTCTCCACCATCTCCTCCGGCCCGTTCCAGAGCACCACCAATTCGGTGCCGGCATCCAAGCCGGCTGCAAAGGCGCCGAGCGCAGCAACGGGATCTTCCACCACAACATCGGCGCAGTTCATGTCCGTGGGCACTAATCCCGTGACCCGCCACGCAGTGCCTTCCAGCGCCACACTGCGAGCAAACACCGGCTCGCCCGCTTGCGTGGCATTCAGGCAGACAAAGGGGAAATCTGCGAGGCTCGCGATGCCGCGCAAATAATCCAACCCAAGTCCGAATTCGCCAACGCCCGGCGCAAGAGCCTTGTAACCCATGGCGTTCATGGCAAAGAGCATGTGTTCGAGTTTGACTTGCTGTTGCACACCGCTTTCGGCGACGAGGTTGCCGGTGCTGAGCGGTACCAGCGGGCCTTCCTGACGCAATAAGTGCAGCATGCCCGCACGACGCGCGATGCCACCGAGCACGGGCTTCGAACAGCCGCAAGGGCGGATGAAGCCGAGGTCGTTGCCACTAAAGACAAAACGCGGTTGCGCAGTGGGAAGCGTGGCACACACCGTCAGCGCCAACAGCGCCAGCGCGGCGCAGGCTACCGCGGCGCAGCGCTTAGTCCACCACATAGACATAAGGGAAGGCGCGCAGTTGCTGCTCGCCCAAGACATTGGTTCGGATTAAGACCGTGCCGCGGTGATAGCCCTTGGCTGCTGATTTGCTGACAGTCACCAGCACTTCCCAACGGCGGCCTTCTTCAACCGCATGCACGCTGGCGCTGAAAATTTCCTTCGGCGTCGCCTCCACCGCTTCTAAGACCATAGGCGCAACGCCGCCTTTGGTGACGGTGATGGGCTTTTCGGCACCTTCGCCGATCTTCGGCCGCCCCATGCTGAACGACGAGGGCGTTATGAGAACCTCGCCTTCAATGGTGGCCGCCAAAGTGATGACGGTGCGTTGCAACGCACCGTAGTCGGTGAGCACCGTAATGTTCTCACGCAGCAGCCCCACCGGTGCGCCATCCTTCAGCCGCACTTTGAATGCCTGTCGCTGCGAGCCATCGGGCAGCGGCTGCAATTCGCCATCTTTTTGCACATCCACCATGGGATTGCTGCACGACACATCCTTGATGTGCACTTCCACGCCCTTGGTGATGGTCACAGTGAAACTGCCGCCGTCGCCCGGAGCAGCACGGCCGACGCGGCCAAGATTCACTTCCCGTGGCAGCACTGAGTAGGGCGCCATGACTTCACCAGTGATGGTCAAAATCACTTGGGGCTGGCGTGGGTCGTTGCAGACGACTGTCACGATCTTGGTGAGCCCCCCCATGAAGTTCTTGGTGTCGAGGCTGACATCTATGGTGGTTTCCTCCCCAGGCGCCAGCACATTCTTAGCGGGCACTGCGGCGGCGCACTGGCAGGACGGCAACACTTGGCTGATCTTCAGCGGCCCAGAGCCCTCGTTCTTGATGGCGAACTGATGCTTCGCCAAGCTGAACTGCGGTAGCGACCCGAATTTCCAAACGGGCAACGGCACAGAAACCCGTGGCGTTCCTTCTTGAGCCGCAAGGGAAATGCACAGGATCGCAAGAGTGATGAGTGTCTTCATGAATTGGGTCCGGATTGACCTTCAGGTCTCTTGGAGATCATAGCGCGGCAAGGCTGCCTTCCGCATGCTTGTCGCCGCCGTGCTCCGGCACTACTGTCGCGCCGTGCGCATTTCTTGCTGCCTTTTGCTGCTTCTTGGTGCTTGTTCTCGCGACGCAGGCCCCGAGGAAGCTCTAAGCACTTGGTACGCGGCCCTCGCTACGGGTGAAACCGGCGCGGTTTGGGACGGCATCAGCAGCGCTTCGCAAGCCCGTTTGCAACGCGCCGCCGAGGCTTGGGAACGCGGCGACGATGATGCACTCGCCCCGCACACGCCAGCTCCAGACAAGCCTGACGGCGAGGATGTGCTGCGGCACTGGATCAGCGCCGATGGCATGTTGCCGCCTCTGCCGGCAGACCCCGTCAAGTTGGTAGGGGCCATGACCGTTGTCGGCAACGAGGCTTCCTGCAGTGTGCGCGGGCCTTATGGCGCACTCCAAGTGCGTTTGGTTCTGGAAGACGGAGCGTGGCGCGTGCTGATGCAACTGCCCTGAATCAGCGTGGGCCGCGCGACAACGCTTCAGCGGCATCAACTTCGGCCAGCAACTTCCTCGCCTCGGTGCCACGCCCGACGCGCTGCAACAACGCAGCTCGTTCGCGCGCAATGCCGCGTGCGCTGTGATCGAAGGCCCAGCGAGCCCGAGTTCGCACTTCCAGCGCTTCGTGCAAGCGCAAGGCTGTGGCCACATCGCCTTCCAGCTCTGCAATCCAAGCGCGCGTGCTGTCGATGCTGCTGTTCGCGGCTTCCGCCTGCGCCGCCTTGTCCAACAACTGTTGCGCCACAGCATGTGTGCCTCGTGGCGGCAACAACACCGCCTCTGTGCGCGCACAGCCCACCAACGCTTCAGCATGCAAATGCGGCCAGCGCGTGCGCCCCGGCTGAGCCGCACTGCTGCGATGCCCCTCCTCACACAGTTGCACGGCGGCGCGGTAGTGCTCGCGGGCGCGCTCGGCATCGGAACGTTGCCCCGCTTGCAACGCCAATCCCGCAGCGTTCATGCGCGCTTGAAACGCCGATTCCAGCAAGTCTTCTTGCACGAGCGCGGATGAAGGAATGCGCGGCAAAGGCAATGACGCTGCGACGGCGAAGTGGCGTGCCGCAGCTTGCGAGTACCCGTGCTGCTGTTCGTGAACACCGAGGTTGTACCAGCCGAAAGCGTTGCCAGGGCTGCGCTCGGTCATGCTTGTGAACAGCGTTGCATCATTGCGCCAGCGTGGCAGTTCGCGCCAAGTGGCCGCCGCTGGAAGAGCCACGCAGCCGATGACAAGCAGGGCCACGCCGCTGCGCGCATGGCGCGATTCCAACAAGTGCGCCGTCAGAGCTGCCAACACCAAACCCCACCCCAACAATGGAAGCACCAAGAAGCGCGTGGCACCGAGGGCGCCAATCGAGAAAGGCAAATTGCTGACCGGAAACAGCGCACACAAGAACATCGCTACGCCGCACGCCGCCAAGCGTTGGCCGCGGCGCAGCAACAGCCACGCACCCAACGCGGTGCCGAGCAACACTGCGAGCCCAGCTAAGGCGCGCCAATCGCCAAAGCCCGCAGCAGGCGGAATGTCCAAGAGCGTCAAATTCGGGTGCAGCCAGAAGGGCAGCAGCAACGCTTGCAAGTCGTACATCGCCACCACCGCAAGGGCCGTGCAGATGCGCTCGGTGGATGAAAACAGCGCGAACACGGGATCGGAAACGCCAAGGGCATCGCCAAGAACTGCCGTGCGCAGCACCAAGAACAGCGCTAACGCGATCAAGCTGGTCACGCTGTCGCGCAGCGCGCGCCACAACCCTGCCCCCGTTGCGAAGGCGATCAAGAAAGCAAAGGCTGGGGCTACCACAGCAGATTCTTTGCACCCGAGCGCAATCAACACCGCCACGCCTTGCAACACCGAGTTGGCACTGCGCAACTGCAACCACAACGCAGCGGTGACGAAAATGGCAGCGAGGGAGTCCGCCGCGCCCACCGCCGTGCCGACGGATTCTGTGTGCGCTGGATGAACGGCCAGTGCCAACGCGGCTATGACCGCCGCAGGCAGCGCCCAACGCCGCGGCCGCAACAACTCCAAGAGCAGTCGGAAGCGCAGCACGCTGAGCACGGCATGCAGCAGCACATTGCCCCACATGATGATCGGCAGCGCGTGGCTTTCGCCACGCAGTTCCCCATCGCGCGGATGCAGCAGGCTCAGCCACAGTTTGCTCAACGGCCGCCACAAACTGGGGCGCGCGTCGTTGTTGTCGGCATCCGACTGTAGATTCCACCAATCACCGGAGAGCAGCGCCGCAGCCTCGCCGTTGGCCACGCGCGGGTCTGCCCCCACGATTGGAACGGAATCCAGCGTCAACGAAAAACTGTGAGCGCTACCGAAGAGGAGCAACGCCGCACAGAAAATGAGCAGCGACCACGCCCATGTGCTGCGACGCGCATATTCGCCCTGGCTAACACCCCCTGGCACAGGCTGGCGCACTCGCGCTGCTTCAACCATCAGCGGCTGAGATAGGAACACTTGTTGTCACTACCCCAGACGGCGTGGTGACTGTGATGTTGATCGTGCCCGTGGCGCCAGCGGGAATGGTGATCCTCTGCTCGATCTTGCCATTAGGAAGCAACACGCGCGGCCCCATGTATTCGCTGCTGATAGGCACACCGTTCACATCTGCGCTGATCGCAGCAGCGGAAGCGCCGCTCACCGACACAGTGATGGTGGCGCCAGGGCGTGGCGTGCCTGTGACGCTGACATTCACTCCCTGTGCCACGAGAACACTCGTGAACAGGCAAAGAGCTGCGAGCGCGAGCAGGCCGCGAGTCATGCAAAACAAGCTTGACATGTAAGATTCGTCGGAACCCATCCTCAACAGGTGAAGCATAGGCCTTGAAAGGGACCTAGTGCAACCTCACTTTCCCACGAATCCCCTCGGCTCAACCCTTTGACGCAACAGTAATTCCGTCGTTCAACACACCCACAGAGAGGGTGCAGCCTTCCTCGGCCTTGCCTTCAAGCAGGAGTCGCGCCACGCGGTCGGTTACCTCGCGTTTCAGGAGTTTCTTGAGGGGGCGGGCGCCATAGACCGGGTCGTAGCCCACCCGGGCCAGCCATTCCTTGGCAGCCGCATCCATCTCCAAACGCACACCCTTGGCAAGCAGGCGCTGTTGCAGGGGCCGCAACTGGATTTCCAAGATCTGCGCCATTTCTTCGCGCTCAAGGCTGCGAAACTGGAGCACTTCATCCAAACGGTTCAGGAACTCCGGCGGGAAGTGTGCGCGCACTTCGCGCATGACCGCTTCCGCAGCCTGGGCATCGCCGTGTTTGGCCTCGGCAAGATGCCGACTGCCGAGGTTGCTGGTCATGATGATCAGCGTGTTGCGGAAGTCCACCGTGCGGCCTTGGCCGTCGGTAAGGCGCCCGTCGTCCAGCACCTGCAGCAAAGTGTGGAACACATCGGGATGCGCCTTCTCCACTTCATCCAGCAGCACCACGCTCCAAGGGCGGCGCCGCACCATCTCGGTCAGTTGGCCACCCTCTTCATAGCCAACATAGCCCGGAGGCGCGCCCACGAGCCGCGCCACGCTGTGCTTCTCTTGGTACTCGCTCATGTCGATGCGCACCATGGCGCGCTCGTCGTCAAACAGCAGCGCTGCCAAGGCACGCGCGAGTTCTGTCTTGCCCACGCCAGTGGGCCCGAGGAATAAGAACGACCCCGCAGGGCGCGTCTCTTCGGAAAGGCCCGCGCGTTGACGCCGCACGGCATCCGCCACGGCGGTGACAGCAGCGTCTTGGCCCACCACGCGTTCGTGCAGGCGCGCTTCAAATTGCAGCAATCGTTCGCGCTCGCTTTCCAACATGCGCGCTACCGGAATGCCAGTCCACGCGCTGACCACTGCGGCGATCTCGTCTTCGCCAATCTCTTCGCGCAGCAGCGGACGCCCACCTTGGATTTCTTTCAGGCGCGCTTCTTGTTTCAAGATGGCTTGTTCGCGCGCCGGAATGAGCCCGTAGGTCACTTCGGACACACGGCCCAAGTCGCCGCTGCGCCGTGCGCGTTCGGCGTCGGTGCGCAGGCTTTCCATTTCGCTCTTGGCCGTTCGGATGGTGGCGATGATTTCTTTCTCCGCCGTCCAGCGCTGCCGCAGTGCGGCAGCCTTCTCTTCGAAGTTGGCCAGATCGCGCAGCACCACTTCGCGCCGCTCGCGACTGCCACGGTCGGTCTCCTTGGCCAAAGCTTGGTCTTCGACTTTCAAGCGCACCACGGTGCGTTGCAGTTCGTCCAGTTCTTGCGGCGTGGAATCGATTTCCATGCGCACGCGCGCTAGCGCTTCATCCACCAAGTCGATGGCTTTGTCTGGGAGCTTGCGGTCGGCGATGTAGCGCTGCGACAAGCGCACCGCCGCAACCAGTGCGGCATCGCGCACGCGCACTCCGTGGTGGACTTCGTAGCGCTCCTTGAGCCCGCGCAAGATGGCGATGGACTCTTCCTCGCCAGGTTCATCGACCATGACTTTCTGAAAGCGCCGCTCCAGAGCCGCATCCTTTTCAACATGCTTGCGGTACTCGTCCAGCGTGGTGGCGCCAATGCAGCGCAATTCGCCGCGCGCCAAGGCCGGCTTCATCATGTTGGCGGCATCTTGCGCGCCTTCCGCAGCACCAGCGCCAACGACGGTGTGCAATTCGTCGATGAATAGGACCACACGCCCTTCAGCGGCTGTGACCTCCTTCAGCACAGCCTTCAGGCGCTCTTCGAATTCGCCGCGGTACTTGGCACCAGCCACCAGCGCACCCATGTCCAGCGCGAGGATGGAACGGTCGCGCAAACTCTCGGGCACATCGCCTTCGATCACGCGGTTGGCCAAGCCTTCGACAATGGCCGTCTTGCCCACACCGGGCTCACCCACCAAGACCGGATTGTTCTTGGTGCGCCGCGACAACACTTGCATCACGCGACGGATTTCTTTGTCGCGCCCAATCACCGGGTCCAGCTTGCCTTCACGCGCCATTGCGGTGAGGTCGCGGCAGTATTTCGTGAGCGCTTGGTAATTCGATTCTGCATTCTCGCCCTGCACGCCTTCGGCCCCGCGCAACGGCATCACCGCCTCTTCGACCTTCTGTATGCTCACTCCGGCTTGCTTCAAGAACGCGCCAAATGCCGTCGCTTGCATGCCGCAGCCTGCAAGGATCAAGTGCTCGCTGGAGAGATGCGAATCTTTGAGCGCCATGCGCTTCGAATCCGCGGTGTCAAAGAGCCGCGTGCAGTCGCGCGAGAAATG
>CAMDTN010000019.1 GCA_945907755.1 Singulisphaera sp. GP187
TCAGGCGGCAGCAAATACAGCACATCCACAATCAGCACGGCATCGAAGGGTTCCTCGGCTTGCACCAGCACGTCGCCGGCAATCACGCGCAGCGGCAGCCCTGCCGCCGCCGCGCTCAGGTGGGCCAACTTCGCTGCATCGATGTCGCCGGCACTAAAGCGTCGCTCAGAGGAATCCAAGCACGCGGCAATTTCCAATGCGCCGTGGCCGCACCCAATCGCAGCGATGTGTCCTGCGCGGGGGAGTGCCGCCAAGATCGGCTCTACCGGAACGGAGCGCAGGCGCCCATAGACATGCAAGCGCGTGCGCAACGGTGTTGCCGCGTAGCGCAGCAACACATCGCGCAAGAGTGTTGGCTTCACGCTCCGGTTCCGTCGCGCGGGCGGCGGCGCACGGTCTCGCCGCGCAAGGAGAGGAATTCGCGCAGGATGCGAAAGATGACGCGGAAGCTGGACAGCTTGCTCACGCCGATGCTGCGAGGGAAATAGTCCACGCCGAATTGGATGACGCGGTAGCCGCGGTGGATGGTCTTGGCTACGAGCTCGGCATCGATGAACGACCCGCCAGACTTCAGTTCCAAATCCGGAAGGATCGCACGGCGGAAAAGTTTGAACGAGAAGTTGATGTCACGCACGCGCACTTTCAGAAGGATGCGCACTAATGAGTTGTAGAAGAACGAGTACACCGTTCGCAACACGCCTTCTTCAGTGCGTGTGAAGCGATAGGCCACCACAAGGTCCGCCTCTTGAAAGCGCAGCAAGCGCACAGCCTTTTCCACCAAACCGAGATCGAAAGGCAGGTCGGCATCGGTGTAGAACACGAGATCTTTGGTGGCTGCGCCGAAACCGTGGCGCAGTGTGCCGCCAAGGGTCAGGTTGATGTCATTGCGCACGCAGCGCACGCGCGGTTCGTGCTGCGAGTAGGCGCGCACAAGGTCGCCGGTGCCGTCGTTGCTGGCGTCGTCCACCACCACCACTTCGAAGTCTGGCGTCAGCGCCGCCAACGCGGCAGTAACGGCGTCTAAGCAACGCGGCACATACGGCGCCTCGTTGTGCATGGGGATCACGGCAGAAATGGATGGATAGGCGTCGGCCATGGCTTGTTGGCGGAATCCTATCCTGCGGATGTCATCGCGCGCGGCAACGCGTCAGCGCGCGCGCATGACCAAGCGTCACCGGACGCGCACGACCAAGCGTCAGCGGACGCGCACGACCAAGCGTCAGCGGACGCGCACGAAAACGCGCCAGCCTTGCGGCGCTGCGGAGGATTCGCTGAATCCGGGCAGCATCAACGCTGTTTCTTGCGCGAAGGAGCCGGGGCGTTGCGCGCTGGCAGCCTTGTCTGCCGACCAAAGCAGCGCGGCTGCGCCGCAATGTTCCGCATGAATCATCAGAGCCTGTGGAGAGGGTGCAGCAGGCAAAGGCAGCCAGTCACGCCCGCAAGCGAAGGGCACGCGCGCATCTGTGCACAGCAACGGGCCCGGGGGCAGTGGCAGAGCGCGTAGCGCATGGCCGATTCTTGTGGAAGTGTCGTCGCGGCCTTCGGCAAATTCTTGGAGGCGTTCTGGAACGCCGCTCAATGTGGTCAGCACGCCTAAGAGCATCAGCGCGCTCACCAGCAAGCGCGGGCGCGCGCTGTGCGCGGCGAAACTCGCGGCGCCAACAGCAGCTAACAGCCACAGCAACATCCCTGCTGTGGCGCTGTAACGCAGCACGGGTTTGTACAGACACCCGAGCAGCACCACCGCAATCACCATCAGCAGCAAGAGGGTCGCCAGCGCGGGATGTGCATGCCTCCGCCGCAGCGCACGCCAGCCCCAGAGCGAGCCCAGCACGACTAATGCCGAGCTCAATATGTGCCCGCTCAGCATCCACCAACCGGTGCGTTTTAAGTTGCCGGTCCAGTAGCTCAGCACTTCACGAGGGTGATCAGCCAGCACCGCCATCAATCCGCGGGGGCTTGGGTCTGCAGGAGTGCCGGACCAAGGAACATCGGGGCGCAACCACGGCCCGAGGGCGTTGCCTTGCGCATCCAACGCATAATTCGAGCTGGCGTAGTCGTGCCCCAGTGCGAAGCGCTCCACAGTGGCGGCCACTCGGGCGCTCTTCGCTTCAATGCGCCAAGCCCCTGTGGCGCTGCGCAAGTGTGCAGCCCAAGGCAGCAAGAAGAGCGCGCAGACCAGTGCACACAGCGCGGCGTTGCGGACGCGGAGCGCAGTGCGTCCACCCATTGCGGCAGCAGGTGCTGCTGCGGCGCGCGGCAGCAGCATCCAGAACACCGCGAGCGCTGCTAGCACCACACTTTCGATGCGCGTGAGGGCAGCGAGGCCGAACAAGGCCCCGGCCAAACATGCCGAGCGCATGTGCTGCGCCGTCAGCGTCGCGTGCAGTGCGATCAACGCCCCAAGCAGCAACGCGAGTTGCAGCGCTTCAGCGAAGGTGCTGCTGCCTGCAAGCACGAAGAGAGGCGCGAATGCCAGCGCGGTGGCGGCTGCCAGCGCAGCGCTGGAACCCGCCATGCGTTGCGCCAGCCACCACGCCAACGCGATGGAAGCCAGCGAAGCCAGCAATGACACGACGCGCGCGGCCAGCACGCTGTCGCCGCCGCACAGCGGCATTGCTGCTGCGATGGTGAATGGATACAGCGACGGCATCATGGTGGCGGGGCCGGGCAACATGCCGTGCAGAGGTTGGCCAGCGGCGATGCTCTCGGCGATGCGGCAGTACTCCGCGCCGTCGATTTCAACAGATGCGCATTCATCCGAAGCGATGCGTGCCACGCGCAGTGCGCCGCCGACAAGCAACAACAACAGCAGCGGCCAAGTTTTCAGCAGCACCCGCAGGCTTCCTTCATGTCGTGGCCGCGTTCGCGCAGCAACGCGCTGATGGTGCGTGGTTGCTGGCCTTGGTCGTTGCTCCAGGCCAACACGCGGGCCACAAGATCCAGAAACTGCGGGCCGCTGCGCCGCAGCGACAACTTGCCCTTCAACGGCAGCCCCGCGATGGGTGCGTGGTCGGAAAACTCCCACGGATGCACATACAAATGCAAATAGCCCGTGCCAGCGCTGGCGCGGCGGGCGCACGCGCGGAACCAACTCCAGCCAAAGTTGCGCAACCAAAACCACGACAAAGGCAGGCGCATGATTGGCGTGACGGAAATGGGGACTTCCAACAAGCCTTGCTGGCTGTGAATTGTGCGCGGCGCGCGAAAGTTGTTGTAGGAACCAGGCACCCAAGTGGGGTGCAAGTTGCTGGTCCATTGCAAACCGATGTCGCGCAGCACGCTGCGCGGGGGCGAGCGGAAGCGGTTGGCGCGATAGCCGCGCACGGTGACAGAGAAGTTGGCCTCAAGATGCCGCTTGGCTTGGCTCAGCCGCGCCGCTGCGGCTTCAGGCGTCATCGCCGCGCAATCATCCCGGTGCGACCATGCGTGCAAGGCAAGTTCATGGTCGCGCACTAATGCTTCGCGGATGGGGCCAGCGGCAGCATCGGCAAACAGCGCCGTGGTGAAATGCGTCGCCACCACTTTGCGCTCATAGAGCAGACCAAGCAGACGCTCATAGCCCACACGGCTCACCGCGCAGTCGCTGCCCGGAGCCTGCGCGATGCCGTATTCAGCCGGAAGATCGAACTCTTCCGCATCCACGGTGAAAAGCAGCGCCGTCATGCTGCGAGCGTATCACCCGCAGCGCGGCGCAATCAGCGCGGCTCTACGAGGCGCCATCAGTGCGGCTCCACAACAAACACCGGCACAGCAGAGCCGCCGCCGGCGGTGACATTCAGCAACTCGCCTGGGGCAAGGCGCGCGCCAAAGCCCTCGACGTTTGTGCCGTTCCACACATACGGATCGACATCGGTGTAGAACAGCGCACGCCGTTGCGGCGTTTCGATCAAAGGGAATTCTTCGCGCGGTAAAGTGACGCGCTGCTGCACGATGTGGGGCGCATCGAAGGCGCGGAGCAACGCTTGCTGCCACGCGGCGTCGTCAACGGTCCAGCCCAAGACCACGCCAGACCCGCCGTAGTCATCGGTCGGTTTCAGCACTAATTGCTCGCGCGCGTGCACCACCCACGGCGCTAACGCGCTGCCGTCGGGAGCTAGCGCATCCTTGGTCACGAAGGACGACCAGGGCACATGCGCCTCCACTGCTGCGCGTTCGGAGTCATTCAATTGTGCGGCGAAAGACGGGTCGTGCAGCATGGCGAACAGTTCTTTGCGGAACAAGATGTGCACGCCGAAACCACTGGCGCAGGTGACTGCCCCTGCGGCCACCGCTTGCGCCAATGGGTGCGCGGCGCCACCGAGTTTCAACAGATCCTTCACCAGTGCGCGCTTGTAAACAATGTCGGGCTTGAAGCCGTCCCCATGCAGCACGCCGTTTTCGAAGCGCAGCGTGCGCACATCCAGCACGCGCGAGGGGCACCCCGCCGCTGTGAAAACTTCTGCGCACAATTCGAATTCGCGCACCGTGGGCACATCAAGCCGATCGACGATGGCGATGGAGGGGTGCGCTGTTGCGCGCTCGCCCAAACGGGTTTTGTGCGCAGCCAGCAGCGCTTGCAGCGTGCGCGGCAGGCCGTGGAATGTTTGCACCTTCCAGTGTTCGCGGAAGCGCTCCATCACGGGCAGTGCTTCGAACAGCGTGGCCAAGCGGTCGCCAAAGCCGATGCCGCCCGGGCTTTCCGCGTTGTATTCCACCACTCGGAATGCGCCACCAGCCAAGAAGCCGTCCATGCGGCCGACCACATCGGGCTCGAAACACTGCTTGTCGGCGGCCAGGATGGCTTCCTCTTCGGCGCTCAATTGCAGCCACGAACGCAGCGCGCTGTCGGATTGCAGTGCCGCCCGCAATTTGCGGTAGGCACTCATCAGCACGGTGACACCCTGAGTCAGCGCGCGTGCGTCTTGCGGCGCAAGGAACAAAGGCCGCAGCACTTTGCAGATGGGGCGGTCACCAAACACCAAGCGCTCGCGGATCTGCGCGTCGCGGAATTGAGTGGCAGAACGAGCATCGCTCTCTGCCGCTAATAAATCGTTCCAGCGCGTGGCCGCCGCAAGGGTCGAGTGCATGTTCGAGTACGCACCCGCCTAACGGGTCGTGAGGCTCCAAGAGAATCCATTGCGCTCGGCGAAGAGTTTTCCGGGCATGGACAGTTGCAATATCTGTCCGTCGCGCAGCACCATCATGGGCACTTCCGCTTTGCCGCCGACGAAGCGCATGGCGACTTCGAGGTCGTTGCCGTTAGTGAATTCGCGCCCGTCCACACCCACGATCAGATCGCCAGTCTTGAAGCCCTTCTCGGTGAGTGTGTTGTCATTGCCATGCAGTTGGAGGCGCATGGCGCGCAACACATCCAAGTCGATTTGGATCTCTGCTGTGGGCACCGTGATGAGGATGCTGCCGTTGCGGCCGCCGCTGTAAAAATTAAGCGTGTAGCGCCCCGCCGGCACATTTTCGAATTTGGCAAGGCCGTCTTTGTCTATCTGCGCGCCAGCAGAGAATGGCATCGCGTCCTTCGCGTCGGGCGGCAGGATTAGTTGCATGTGGCCGGTTGCTGCCTCGCCACCGTTCTTCATGCGCACGCTGATCATGTGCAACACCGGAGCCGCGATGCTGGCCTGGTTTTCGCCGGAGTGGATTTCGAGCCTGCGCTCGGCCACGGATTGGCCGCCATACCAGCCACCACTGTTCATGCTGAGGCGCAGCATATAGGTGCCCGGTTGCAGCGGTGAAAAAGTGACGCTGTTCGATTCGTCCGCTGGGCTGCTGCCGATCCAAGAATCGTGATCGCGGCTGGCGCCAAGCAACTGCAGCGACGCGGATAGTTTTTGGCGGCTCGCCGAAGAGTCACCGGATAGCTGCGCTTTCAAGAAACCCGGCGCTTGCATGCGCACTTCAGCAGTTGCGGCGGCGCGAGGCAGCGTGAGTGCCGTGTGGCCCCATTGGCCGGAACGCACAGTCAGTTGCAGCGGCTCTCCCGCAGGTTCGTCAAGCACATTGCGTGGCACAGTGCCGTGCCACGCGCCTTCGAGGTCGCGGCACCAATTGTTGCCGTTGCCCATCCAGAAGCTGGTGTCAAAGGCTGCGTCGTCCACTGCGGCGCCGGTTGGGTCGAGCACTTTCACCACCCACTCGGCGCTCTTGCTTGCAGTAACCTGCAGATCTTGCACCACTAACTTGTCTGCGAGGGTGACGGTGGCCAGCACCGGAGGGTGTTCAATCTCGCCATCACTGACGGCGAGGCGATAGACGCCGGGCTCCAAGTCTTCGAACTGAAAGCCCGTGGTGGCGAAGGTGCGCGCTTGATCTGAGGTGTTGGTGGCCTCCCAGACATTGTCGGTAGCGGGGTCCTGATCCTGGTTCCAAGCGATGACGGTGTATTGCTTCGACGGAGGTGGGCCATCGAAGATCAAGCGCCCACGGATGAGCGGGCGTTCAGCCAATTCCAAGATCACGGATGTTGGCGCGCCGCCTTCGGTGACCTCGACTAACTGCTCTTTCGAACGGAACATGCACATGTCGCCGCCGCGAGCTTGCAGCGTCCACATTCCAGGTTGCAGCGGAACGACACGGTCCTCAGGTGTCCATTGCCATGTTTCGTTGCTGTTCGTGCGCCGCGTAGAAAGTTCTGCGGTTGCCGGCACGCTGCCGTCCGGCAAACGCACTTCCACTTCAAGTCGACTCAGTGGTAACGCACGCAGTTGCACCACATCACCGGGCCAGCGCCCGTTGAACGCGTCGTGTCCTTCCATTCCAACCAGCAAATGATTTGGCAGATAGGACTCGATGTTGTAGGCGAGATTCTCGAGGCCGTTGAGCGCGAAGTCGCCGTTAGTGTCGCTTAACGCGGTGACCTCCAACGACGGGTTGCGCTCGATGCGTTCGCGCAGCATTGCAATCAAATCTTCGGGGCCTAGGACCGAATCGGGCACTTGCCCCGGGCGGTTGAGGAAGCGGGGATCGGAAAAGTTGCTGCGCCGGGCCTTGAACAGCGCACCGCCGACGCCCCGTCCAGTCTTGTCGACCACACGGCCTTTGATGACACCGACAGCCTTGGGCTTCTGCGTGGCGGCCACTACTTGTTCTTCAGTGGTTAGCGCGCGCGGCGCGATGCGGGCGCCTTCGTTGGCGACAGGTGCTTTGCTGCTGGCCGCAGCAGGAGTGTCGCCCATGAGGTTGGCAGCATCATGGCGCACATCGTCTATTTGCTGGAATGCGAAAAAGTAGCCGATGGCGGCGCCTCCGCAGAGGCAGAACACGGCCGTGAGGATGACGCGCAGCATGGCAGTAGTTTAGCCGCAGGTTCAAGGCCCCGGGAGGGCAGGCCACGCGCAAACTTTTGGGGCGCCGCCTTCTGCTGCCCGGGGTAAGGTGCGCACCCCCGCGGAGACTTTGCGCCTATGTGCTCATTCAATCGGTGGATGGTTTTGCTGCTGCTTCCCGCAGCACTGGTGGCCCAAACGGACCGCGATTTGCCTTTGGTGCAAGGCGTTCTGCAAGCGCTGCAGCGCCCGCACGAAGGCGCGATACTGCTGCCTGTGCGTGCTGGCGTGGACGGCGTGCTGGTGGCCTTGCCTGGTGAAGTGCCGGCAACCGAGCGGCCATGCGTGCTGGTGGTGGCTGGATTGAACCCCGATCATCGTGTCGGGGTGCAGGTGGCTGCGCAGTTGCCGCAAGCACTGTTAGCCGCAGCGAAGGAAGACCCTGCGTTAGCGGAGTGCCTGGCCCGCTGTGCAGTGGAAGTGATCGCAGTGCCTGCTCCAGACGCGCTGGAATGGGCCGCGCGCGGGGCGTTGCGCGAAGCACGCGCGGTGCCTGCGCCGATGGATGACGACAACGATGGTTTGGTGGATGAAGACGGGCCTGAAGACATGAACGGCGATGGCATTATCGCCAGCATGCGCGCGCCTGACGACGACGGTGTGTGGCGCATCAGCGACGAAGACCCACGCTTGTTGGTCAAGGCTGACGCCAGCAAGGGCGAGCGCGGCGCTTGGAAGCTGACCACCGAAGGCATCGACAATGATGGCGACGGGCTGATCAACGAAGACGGGCCCGGTGGTGTGGACTTAGACCGCAATTTTGCCCATGGCTGGAAAGAGGGCGAGCGCGAAGTGGGCAGCAGTTGCCCGTCGGAGGTCGCAAGCCGCGCATTGATCGAGCATGTATTGCAGCGGCGCAGCGTGGCCGCCGTCTTGGTGCTTGGCTGGCGCGACAATATTGCGCAATTGCCGCGCACGAATGACGCTGCTGGCAAGCGCGCTCCCAATGGGCTGCACACGGAAGATGTGGCTTGGGCCAAGCCGCTCACAGCGAGTCTCGCCAAAGTGCTCGGCGCGACGGACGGTGTTGAAGACACGGCGGATGGCGGCTTCCATCAGTGGGCCTATGCCCAGCACGGCCTGCCGGCATTCGCATCGCGCGTGGCCTATCGCCTTGAATTGCCCGCGGATTCGAAGCTGCCCTCGGGCAAGGCTCCTGAGAGCCTCGAAGCCAAGTGGTTGTTGCAATCAGACGCGGCAGTGGCGCAAGGCTTCATGCCGTGGAGTCCTTGCGAGCACCCAACTTGGAAGGGCGCAGAACTGGGCGGATTCGCGCCACTGTGGAAGGTGCACTTGGACGCAGCGCAATTGGCCGCCGCAGTGAAGGCTCAAGTTCTGGCCGTTGCGGCGATTGCACAAGCACTGCCGCGAGTGGGTGTGGGAAAATTGGCCAGCAAAGACCTCGGCGCAGGGCTCTACGAAATCACCGCAGATATCCACTGCCGCGGGCTCCTGCCCATGGCCACCGCGCAAGCGCGCGCAACGCGCACAGCGCGGCCTTTGTTGGTGCGCTTCGTCTGCGGCACTGGCTCGCTCGTGGATGGCGAAGTGTTGACGCGCTTGGAACGACTGGGCACTAATGGCCACGAGCGCTTGCGTTGGCTGGTGCAGACCAACGGCACATTGGATGTGACGGTGAGCACGAATTCGGATCGCTGCGGCAATTCTTCGGCACAACTGAAAGTGGAGGTGCGCTGACATGAGCAGAATCGCACTGATGGTGTTGCTTGCGGCCAGCGCGCTGCTTGCTCAACAAGTGCCGCCGACACCGGCGGCGCAGTTGAAGTTGGAGTGGAATCACTTTTACGACTATTCGGAAATGACCAGCGTGCTGCGCAGCATGGAAGCTGCCTATGGCGGCTGGGTGCAAGTGCGCAGCATCGGCAAGAGTGTTGAAGGGCGCGACATGTGGCTGGCCACGGTGAATGACCCAGCAGGCCCTGCGGCAGATTCCAAGCCTGCCATGTGGATCGACGCCAACATTCATGGCAACGAAACGCAAGGCACCGAAGTGTGTCTGTACACGCTGTGGTACTTGATGGAAAACCGCGAGCGCTTGCCCAAAGTGCGCGAATTGCTGAGCCGCTGCGCCTTCTATGTATTGCCCACGATGAACCCCGACGGCCGCGAGCATTGGTTCCACGCCGCTAATACATCGTCCAGTTCGCGTACCGGCAAAGGTGCCACCGATAACGACCGCGACGGTTTCGCGGATGAGGATGGGCCAGACGATTTGGATGGCGACGGTTCTATTACGCAAATGCGCATGCGCGTCGCCACTGGCGGCACGCACATCATCGACCCGGACGATGCGCGACTGATGAAACGCGTGAAGGCTGGCAAAGAAGGCACGCACATCCTGATGGGGCAGGAAGGCATCGACAACGACGGCGATGGCGCGGTGAACGAGGACGGCCCTGGTGGCTACGACATGAATCGCAATTGGCCGTGCGACTGGCAGCCAGACTGGCTGCAATTCGGCGCGGGGCCATACCCCTTCTGTTTTCCAGAAACGCGCTGCGTCGCTGATTTTTTGATGGCGCATCCCAACATCGCAGCATTGCAGAGTTACCACAACAGTGGCGGCATGATCTTGCGGGGGCCAGGTGCTGAATCGACGCCGGAATACCCCGCGCAAGATGTTGCGGTGTATGACGAGCTGGGCCGCGCCGGTGAAAAGATGTTGCCGCACTATCGCTACATGATCATCTGGAAAGACCTCTACACAGTGCACGGGGGCAGCATCACCTGGGCCTTCGAAAACCTCGGCATCTTTGGCTTCACCAACGAACTGTGGGCCGACGCGCAATATGGTGGCGATGCGGGAGACCCGGACGACGCGCAGAAGGCACGCATCGAATGGGACGAGCGCATGGAGCTGGGGCGCAACTTGCGGCCGTGGAAGGCGCTGCGGCATCCGCAATACGGCACTATTGAAGTGGGCGGCATGGCCAAGACATCTTCACGCGTGCCACCGCCTTTCATGTTGGAAGAACTGTGCCACCGCAATACGGTATTCACGCTGCACCATGCAGGCGAGATGCCGCAATTGGATGTGCCTTCACTCAGCGTCACCAAAGCGGGTGAGGGCCTGTGGAAGGTGCGTGCCGAAGTGCGCAACGCGAAGTTGATTCCCACCATTGCAGCGCTCGCGCGCAAACGCGCTGTAGTGCGCCCGGACATGGCCACGCTTGCAGGGGAACTGCGCGTGGTGGCTGCCGGAATCATTACTGGCCCCGTTCACGACCAGAAGTTGGAGCGCCAAGAACATCGTCCAGAACGCCTGCTGCTGCCCGGTGGCGTTCCGGGCAAGGGCCGCGTCATCCTCGAATGGTGGGTGACCACTTCCGACGGCCTCGCGCCGCGTGGTCAATTCACCTTCGACGCGTTGAAGGGCGGGCGCCTGACGCAAGCACTGCCGGGGCAGTGAAGCCGCACGCGAGGGCGCCGCTATCTCAACGGAAGAAACTTTCAGCGGTGGCGGCGGCGCGGGATGGGGGGCGGGGCCAGTTCGATCAGCACGGGGCAGTGGTCCGAGCCTTTCACACGGCGGTCGATCCAAGCGCGCTTCACGCGCGGCGCCAACGAGGCAGAGACAAGGAAAAAATCGATGCGCCAGCCCACATTGCGCGCGCGCGCCCCTTGGCGTTGGCTCCACCACGAATAGTGCCCTTCTTCGCCTTTGTGGGCGTCGCGGAAGACATCGCGAAAGCCTGCGTGCAGCCACATGTCCACGCTGGCGCGCTCTTCGGGCATGAAGCCTGATGATGCGGCATTTGCTTTCGCATTCTTCAGATCAATAGCGGTATGTGCCGTGTTGAAATCGCCAGCCACGATGACATGGCGCCCTTCTCGCAGCAGTTTGCGAGCCAAGTCGCGCAGCGCAATGTCGAAAGCCAACTTGAAGGGCACGCGGCTGTTGTCGCGATTGGTGCCCGAGCCCTTCGGGAAATATGCGTTGATGAACACGAACTCGCCAAAGTCCGCCACTTGCACGCGGCCTTCGCGGTCGTAGCGCGGGATATCCAATTTGGTCAGTCGCTTCGGTTCGGCCTGTGAAAACACAGCGGTGCCGGAATAGCCCGGCTTGACTGCTGGGTTGAATGCGCACATGTAGCCCATGGAGGCGTAGTCCCCGACGGGCAATGCTTCAGGAAAGGCGCGCACTTCTTGCAACCCAAGAATGTCGGGGTGGGCGCGCGCCAACCACTTCGCAAAGCCCTTCGCTTGGCACGAGCGCAATCCATTCACATTCCAAATAGCAACGCGCGTGCGCTTGCGCGCGGGTGCCGCACTCACTTGAACAGCCGCATCAAGGTGATGTTGCCAGGCCCCGTGAACAGCAGGCCCACCAACACGACACACAGTGTCAGCGGGTATTCGGCCCCACCTTGGCCGCTGAAATGATCGAGGTGCAGTTTCCAAACGGCGACGCCCATAGTGACGGCCATGGGTAGCGCCGGCCAACGCCCAGCAATACCCAGCAGCAACAACAACCCGCCGATGCACTCTGAAACCGCAGCGGCATAAGCCATGATGCGCGACTCCGGCAAGCCCAGCGTGCCGACGAAGCGCGCGAAGGGCTCGAACCCGTCGCCGCCGAACCAACCGAAGAGTTTCTGCGAGCCGTGATAGATGAGAACCACCGACACCATCGTTCGAATGAGCAGTAATCCGGAATCCTGCAGACTCGACTTAGAGTTTTCGCTCATGCTTTCCCCTGTGCAGTGCGTGCGACCCGTGCCGAGATAGCAGCGTCCGCAAGCGTGGTGGCGAGGATGATAGCGCCTCCGAGCATCACTTGATCATGCGGGCGCTCATCGTGCGCGATCCATGCCCACATGGGGTTCAGCACTGGCTCGATCAGCATCAGCATGGCTGCTTGCAGAGCCGGCACCTTGGCCAGCCCGCGCACCAACAGCACATAGGCGAGGCCGATCTGCACTGCCCCTAACCAAAATATGCCCAACCAAGACGCGGTGCTTTCAGCTTCGAGCGGAAAGGTGAATGGCGCGAAGTAAATAATCGCTGCCACATTGCCCATCAAGATCACGGGGCCGGTGGGAATGCCGTTTTTCGCGCGGCGGCGTAGGCCCATCAGCGTGATGGCCCAGCAAAGCCCTGAGGCGATGGCCACGATGTTGCCGAGTGATGGGTCAGGTGCGTGCAGGCCTGCGCTGGCCTCCGCTGAGAACAAGAGATACAGCCCCGAGGCCATTACCAGCAGCAAGAATGGGTCGCGACGGCGCATGGGTTCGTGCAGCACCAGCGGGCCGAGCAGTAGCAACCACAGTGGCGCGGTGGACTGCAAGAAGATGGCGTTGGCGGCATAGGTCAGGCGCGTGGCCACTACGAACAATGCCATGCAGGCGCCATAAACCAGCGCTAAAACTACGGCCCCGCGGTCTGGTCGTCGCCGGGTTTCCGGCACCAGCAGCAGCAATGTCAGCACCGCGACCACGGCGCGCAGGCACCCGATTTGCGCGGTACTGAAACCGTTCCCTTTCACAGCCACGCCAGCGGTGGAAAACAGCAGGGCAGCAGCGAGGAGGTACAGGCGCGGCATAGCGGCGCGCACCATACCGCAGGCTGTGTTATCACGCTGCCATGCACATCTGGCCGCTGCTCTGGCGCGTGTGCGAAGCCCCGTCGCGCTGGTATTGGCGGCTGCGCTTGGCACTTGAAGTGCGCGGCAGCCAACACTTGGAAACGGGCCCGCTTTTGCTGTGCGCAAAACACGCCAGCGCCTTCGACATTTTGTTGATTGGGCACATATGCCGCACGCGCCGTCGCTGCTTGCCGCATTTCCAGATGGGGTCCTTCATCGGCTACCGCTGGCTCGGGCCCGTCAGCCCGTTGCTGCGCCGCTTGGGCGGCTTCCCCGTGATGCGCCCCAAAGAAGTGCGCCGCTTGGCCGAGCGCACCGGCGACCGCGCCGCTGCGCTGGAAACTATGCGTCAAGTGAATGACGCGGCGGAAGCCACACGCCAAGCCGTGTTGCGCAGCGGCGGCGTGCTGGTGGTGTTTCCCGAAGGCACACGCGACCCAGCCGAGCTGCGCGCTTTGAAAGCCACGCTGGAAGTGGAGAGCGGTTTGGCGGTGATCGCGGCGGGCACGCCGGTGCGCGTGGTGCCGGTGGCCATTTCGTATGCTGCTGCGCGCCCATTGCGGCGCCGCGTGGTGGTGGAGTTTTGCGCCGGCTTCGTGCCGGAAGCGGGCGCCACCGCAACAGAAGTGCTCGCGCGCGTGCGAGCCGCGTTGGAAGCGCGTTGGGTTGCGCCTGGTGCGCTGCCGAGAAAAGAGACCAAACCATGAGCCAGACGAGAATTGAAAAAGACAGCATGGGCGAGATGGCGGTACCGATGGATGCCTACTGGGCGGCGTCCACGCAGCGCGCACACCTCAATTTTCAGGGCATTTCTGGGCGGCGTTTTCCGCGTTCGTTCATTCGTGCTTTGGGTTTGATCAAAGCCTGCGCCGCGCAAACCAACCTCGAACTGGGGCGACTTGAAGAGCGCCGCAGCGCACTGGTGGTCCGTGCTGCGGATGAAGTGGCCGAAGGCGCGTTGGACGCGCAGTTCATCTTGGATGTGTTTCAAACCGGATCTGGCACCAGCACCAACATGAATGTGAACGAGGTCATCGCCACTCGTGCCAACGAGCTCGCTGGCTTGCGCACGGCTCCGGCGAAAGAGCGCCTCGTGCACCAGAACGACCATGTGAATATGGGGCAGTCCAGCAACGATGTCATCCCCACGGCCAGCCATGTGGCCGCGGCACTGCGCATTCAAGAGGCGCTGCTGCCCGCGCTGGAAACACTGGAAGCCACGCTGCGCGCTAAGTCGCAGAAGTTTGAAACAGTGATGAAGATCGGCCGCACGCATTTACAAGATGCGACGCCTGTCACTGTGGGCCAAGAATTCGCCGGGTGGGCCATGCAGATTGCGCGCGGGCGCCAGCGTCTGGCCGCTGCGATGCCTCGGCTGTGCGAACTGGCACTCGGCGGCACGGCGGTGGGCACGGGTATCAACACGCACAAAGATTTCGCGCGCCTCACCATCGCACGCATCTCCAAGCGCACCGGCTTGCATTTCACCGAGGCCGAAAACCACTTTGAAGCTCAAGGCTCGCGCGACGCCATGGTGGAAATGAGCGGCACGCTGAAAGTGGTGGCGGTGTCGCTGATGAAGATCTCGAACGACTTGCGCTGGTTGTCGTCGGGGCCGCGCTGCGGCATCGGCGAACTGGCCTTGCCAGCAACACAGCCTGGTTCGTCCATCATGCCGGGCAAGGTGAATCCTGTGATCGCGGAAGCCATGACCATGGTTTGCGCGCAAGTCATGGGCAACGATGTGGCCGTCACTGTCGGAGGGCAGAGCGGTGTGTTCGAGCTAAACGTCATGATCCCCGTGATGGCGGTGAACTTGCTCGACAGCGTCGAGCTTCTCAGCGGTGGCATCACTGCGCTGGAAGAGAAGTGCGTGCGTGGCATTGAAGTCGATGTCGAGCGCTGCGAAGGGCTGATCGAAGGCTCGTTGGCTATGTGCACCAGCCTCGCGCCGCTGATCGGTTACGAAGCCGCCGCGGATATCGCCAAGGAAGCGTGGAAGACGCGTCGCACCGTGCGCGAAGTGGCATTGGCGCGGGGTGTATTGCCTGCGGAACAACTCGCCAAGGTGCTGGACCCACGCAACATGATTCACCCCGATCAGGCCTGATTCATGGCTATCTCGCCGGCATGTGGACGATTGCTCGTAGCCACACGAGAACTCGTCGATCCGAACTTCAGCCGCACCGTGGTGCTGATCTGTCGGCATTCGGAGGAAGCGGGGACTTTCGGATTGGTGCTGAATCGCCCCACCAAGATGCGCCTGCGCAAAGCGCTGCCCGTGCTGTCCGAGGGGCGCGCGGAGCGGTTGTGGGCCGGCGGGCCAGTGGAAGGCGAAACGCTGTGGATGCTGCACCGCTTGCGAGCGTTGGAGCAGGTGTCCGAGCAAGTGATGGATGGCCTGTGGTTTGCGGGCGGTGCGGAATTCACTCACCGTTTGGTGGAAGCTGCTGGACCCGATATCGATGGCGATGTGTACCGTTGCTACGCAGGCTTCGCCGGGTGGGGCACAGCGCAACTGGATGCCGAAATCGCGGAAGGCTCGTGGGTCGTGGTGGCTGCGGGCCCGCAAGCGCCTTTCGGCACGGACCACGATCTGTGGGCCGAAATGTCGATTCGCGCGTTACTGCCCGGAGGCAGGGACGCGGATTTCATCGAGCGTGCTCGGAAGAACTGAAGCATGGATGCGCACCTGCTACCGGGTTTTTTTTCTGAAGGCCCTGCGGCGTGGTTGACGCGGCTACAAAGCGGTGCGGGCGCGTTGCGCATCGAGGGCCTGCAGGCTGGCACCGAGCCGGAAGTCGTGCAGTGGCTGGCCCAAGTGCCGCAAGGCACAACGCGGCGCGCTGAAGGCAAAGCGCGTGTGCCCGGCAGTCGCGCGCTGGCGCTGTCGTGTGAGTGTTTTGGCGCCACCGCTGGCCGCGTGCTGGTGGGGTTGTCTTGTGCCGATCCCAAAAGCGACGGCACCGAAACCACTTTCAAAGATGTCGAAATGGCGCTGATGGGCGTGGCTTGCGCGGCCCTCGCGCATGAAGCGCAAGGCGCAGTCATCATCGGCGACGCACTAGGGCCTGTGGGCGCTGGCCTTGCTCACGGCACTCTGGCGGAGCAGACACAACTTGCGCTGGACCTACTGGGCGAGCAGGTGACTATGGTCATCGCGGCACCCGACACGGCAGTCAGCCTTGGTGTCCTCGCAGGCTTCAGCGCGGGGGCGCTGGGCAACCTCACTTGTTGGACGCGCACGCCTTAGAAACTGCGCTTACGAGGCTTCCCGCGCGATTTCTGCTTCATCGAGGCCATCGATGTCGCGGCGCAGGATTAAGAACAGTGCCGTGCCGCCGCCGAAGCAGAAGCTGAGCAGCAGACCACGCACAAGCAGATCGTAGACGCGTAACACGAGGTTGTGCACAGAGGCGCAGAACCACTCGAAGCCTTGCAGCGATTCCGCCTGCCCTTGCAAGATGGCCTTGTAGGTTTGGTTTTCCCAGAAGGGCACCGCTGTGAACTGCAAAACCTGCTCTACCACCCGTTGGCCGAGGAACAGTTCGTTCAGTAGCCACACCAAGGCAAACACGAGCAGCGCATTGGCCAGCACCACGGTGGGACGCGCAAGGATGTAATTGAACGACTTGCCGATGGAGTCATAGGTGCCGCGGCGTTCCACCGCGATGGCTGCGGGGACCATGGCCAACGACAGAAACCCGCCGAGTCCGATCAGCACTAACAGGATGGATGACAACAGCACCAGCGGCAGCAGCACCGCACTGAGCAGCCAACCCACCCATGGAATCTGGAACACGAGCCCAGCGAGCGCGTTGAATCCAGCGAGCAGCAACGCGGGCAATGCGATGGCCATGGGAAACAAGATCCCCGTGCGCCGCACGCGCCACGAATAGCGCAGCGCCCCACCCATGTCGCAGTATTCGTCGCGGCAAATGCGCAGCGCCAACACGCGGCACATGGCCACGCCGAACAGCGACCACAACGCAAACCCGAGCAGCGTTTGCAAAAGGAAGATGCCGCTGGGAGTGTCGACGGGCAGTCCGCGCAGCAGCACCACGCTGATCACCGTCGCCGGAAATGATTCTGTGAAACGCCCTGCGTCGGCGGTGTCTGCGAACAGCGCGCACGACAGCATGGTGCCCAAGTGAAAGAGCACGATGGACGCAGCGCCTAAGAGGATTGCGTTCACCGATAAGGGGAACCACAACACCCTGAAGAGCTTGAAATGGCTGGAAGAATCGGCGATCAAGCAGCGACCTCACTTCGCGCCTGCGCTCCGCAGGCGGGGGCATGGTACGGTGCGACCGCAGATTCCTCCACCATGGACAGCGCCTCGTTTTCGCCTCGCTACTCGCGCCAGATCCGATTCCCCAAAGTCGGGAACGAAGGCCAGCGCAAATTGCAGGCTGCTCGCGTCACCCTCGTTGGTTGCGGCGCCTTGGGCGCCAGCCTCGCCGAAATGATGGTGCGCTCTGGCACCGGGCACCTGTTGCTCGTCGACCGCGACATAGTGGATGCGTCCAATCTGGGGCGGCAAGCGACCTACACCACCCGCGACGCTGAACTGGCCTTGCCCAAAGCAGCAGCACTGGCCGAGCACTTGCGCAGCTTCAATCCTGAAGTGTCCATAGAAGCGCATGTGGCGGATTTCGACGCCACCACTGCTCCGGCACTGTTGCAAGGTTGCGACTTGGTCTTGGACGGCAGCGATAACTTGGAAACGCGCTACCTGTTGAACGATCTGTGCGTGCGCGCAGGGATCCCATGGATCTACGGTGCTTGTGTAGGCGCCACCGGCATGACCGCCGTGGTCCTGCCGGGCGAAACGCCGTGCCTACGCTGCCTCTTCCCTGATCCGCCGCCACCTGGGTCCCTCGAAACTTGCGAGACGGCTGGGATCATCGCGCCCGCGGCAGCCTTGGTGGCATCACTGCAGGCCTTGGAGGCCATAAAAATCTTGTGCGGCGACCGCGCTTCGGTTCGGCGCACTTTGTTGCGCGTGGAATTGTGGCCGTGGCGCTTGGTGGAGCTTGGCGGTGCCAACGCGGCTCCTCGCGCCGATTGCCCTGCATGCGGGTTGCGGAAGTTCGAGTTCGCCGAAGGTGCACGTGCAGCGAAGGCTGCTGTCCTCTGCGGGCGCAATTCCGTGCAGTTGCGTGCGGCCGGCACGGCGCAAGACATCGACCTTCATGCGTTGGCGACGCGCCTGCAGCAACACTACGAGGTGGCGCACAATGGTTGGGTGCTGCGCGTGCGTGCGGAAGGCTTGGACCTAACGCTCTTCGACGATGGCCGCGCGCTGGTGTCTGGCACAGGCGATCCGCTCCTCGCACGCAGCGTGTTCGATCGCGTCGTGGGCACCTGAAGCGCAGTGCCCGAAGGGCACTGCGCGAAGTGACTTAGCTCAGGGGCAAGGCGTGTTGAATGCGATGCTGATGAGGCTGACGCTCGGGAGCGTCGGTGGCACTGGCAACAACAATGCTGCAGTGCTGTAGGCGATGGTCGCAGTGAAGCGAATGAAGCGGTAGCCATCAAGCAAATTGAAGTTCGCCGCGGTGACCGGTGCGGACAGCGTGGCCGGGTCGGCCCCGCCGCCGGACAACGCTTCGAAGGCCCCTTGGAATGTGATGGTGACCACCGCGCCAGGGGCGTTGCCAATGCTGAAGTTGGTGGTGATGCCAGTGACATCAGGCGAGCCATAGCCGAGGTCGAAGAAGTTCGACACCGCTGTACCGCTCACATTGGCACTGAACGGGAAGGTGACGGCTGAGATGTTGCCGTTCGCGGTACTGCCACCGATGAACGAGGTGTTGACGATGCCGTCCGAATCTTCAAACTGGTACACCCCGCGACCGCCTACGCCCGACGATTGATCACCGCAAGTGCTCGCAGCGCCGCCAGCGTTCACTGTCATGTTGGCGCTGTTCGCAACGATGATCTGGCTGAAAGATTGCAGCCAGATTTCGCCGCCCGAGCCGCCGCCGCCAGCACCGCCGAAGAAGCTGCTCCCTGCAGAGCCACTCGCGCCGTTCATAGCGATGATGCCGGTTGCACCTACCGTGATGTCACCGACTGCGCTGATGCGCACCCCGCCCCCACCACCGCCACCGCCACCGCCTTGGTCATCTTGAGTGACACCAGCGACTTCCCAGCGATCGCCGCCGCCGCCGCCGCCAGAACCACCGGACTGTGTGGTGATCGGAGTCGTGAAGGCTGAGGGTTGACCGGACGAAGGTGCCGCCACGTAGCCGGGTAATGGCGATGTAGGAACGAATGGCGTGCAACCGGTGAGCAAGGTTGATGTCGGGCCGCCGTTGCCACCGGGCTGGAAGGCTGATCCGCCTGCGCCGCCGAGGCCTCCGAGGTCGCCAGGAACGCCTGCACCTGGGTTGCGGAAATTGCTCTTGCCACCGCCGCCGCCACCGAAGTTGGGGTTGGCACCCGCGGGCCCGACATTCTGCACACCCAACTCGGGGGCTCCGTAGCCACCTTCGCCGCGGTCGGTGCGCACGGCGCCACTTTGTGATGCGCGTCCGCCTTCACCGGCACCAGGGCCGCCAGTGCCGCCGGCGATGATGTTAGGCGTGGTGCCGGAGCCATTGTTGAACTGGCCGAGGCGCGGGCCCTGCTCTGCAGAACCGTAGGCTGCGGTTGTCGCTGCGTTGGTTCCGGCAGAGCCATTGAACTGACCGTTGATGATGACGGCACCGCGGCAACGGATGTGCGCTGGGTACTTGTTGGCCAGCGGGCCGCGCGCGATGGTGATGGGCAAACCGCCTTGGGTCCAGCCTAGTGGGGCGGTTGTCGGACTACCTGTGCCTGTGCCGATCATGCGCACCACGGCGCCGGCATTGACAGTGACTGTGGTCGTGTTCCACGCGCCCTGAGCAAAGCCTGCGCTCGCGGCGAGCCCGGTGTCGAGGGTATGCGAACCCGCGGCAAAACTCATCGCGCCGAAGAGGCCACTTCCGACATATTCGGTGGGCAGAATCGCCGAGAGAGTTGCGCCTACGCCACCATTCCACTGCACCACGCCCGTCACGCTGAAACGGTTGGTGGTGGTGCTGAAATCTTCGATGATAGTAGGCTGCGGGCAGAACGGCACGGCGACAGTTGTGAAGAAGCGGCGCCCGCTCGGTGGTGCCGTAGCTGGTGAATAAAGTGTGGTGGGGTTGTTGCCGAAGTCGCGCACGCCGTTCGAGATCACCAGCTCGTATGTGCTGCTGGAAAGCAGCTCATCGTTGGCCACATAGTCGACACGAGCACCACCCGTGCCACCCTGCGCTGCTTGCACAGATCCGGCCTGATAGAAGATCACCGAACCGGGCACCTGCGCGCCGGAAGGTAGGCGCAGGAGGCGCACATTAGCGAGGTCCACATTGGCGGGCGCGATGGGCTCGCTGAAGAAGACGCTGACTGTGTTGCTCGCGATGCTGTTCGGCAGAATCGCAGCGGGGGATGGGTCGGCTGAATTGGGCGTGGTGCTGACCACATGCGGCGGACCTGCGACGGGGTCCGTAAAGCACTGGTTGGGATTGCCCGGTGGAGGATTGCAAGTGAAGAAGCAACTCGATGCGCTGGCAGCGAGCGGTAGCCCGCTCACTTGCACAGAAGATCCGGCTGAGGCGCCGCCAAACACTTGTACGGAGTAGTTGCTATTGGTCAGGAACCCCGCAACCGTGGGGTTGTTGGGGTCCGTTGGCGGTGTCGGCACGAACAACACGCGGCGCAGGTTCCCAGGAGCAACAGAGGGGTCATCCTGCACAGAGAACGTGCCTTGGGCTGGCACGGTGTTGGTTGTGATGACATTGATGGAACCAAGGGCAATGCCAGCTTGCGGCAGTGAGGAGGCGCTCACTGGCCCGCTGAAGGTGAACACCAGCGTGGCGTTCAGGGCGACAGGAGCGGCGCAACCCGCTGATGGTCCAGTACCGTATTCCCACAGCGGCGCAGGAATGCCTGCTGCTTCGATGCGCAACAGCGAGTTGGGGCCCGCTGGCGGGATGCCGGGGCCAGCGCTGCCACCGCCACCGCAACCCGACAAAGAAATCGCAATAGAGGCCACTGCCAAGACAGCAACAACCGCGGCGCAAGCGCGCGGTGCAAAGTTCTTCTTCATTTGACCCGGAACTCCATCTATCAGAGCTATCACGCGCGGGTGCGCGACAGCAACCAGACTCATACTTCCAGCAGGACACCTACAGAACCGCAAACGCGGTGCCATGACCGCCAAAAAGCAGTCCGTGCGGATCCCCTTGTCAGCACACGGTTTCTGCACGGCGTCAACAAGCTACATAAACGCACAGCGTGAAGCAGTGCGACTCCGCTCATGACACCATGCCAACCTTGGCTTCCGCGAACTCGGAACAGCCCCTTGGCGGGGCGCGGATTGTAGGGGGGTACATGGGGAGGGTCAACCACGCCCGTTGGGCAACTTTCGCCTGCAACGCCGTGTGGCTATCTTGGGCGCGTCCCGGACCGAATCAGCCCTGATAGCGCCTTCCACATCGACTTGCGAGCCTGCCGTGTCCAACTCCGAACCCTGTTCTCAGCAAAACCCAGAACTTGTTGCGCTGCATCATGTTGGTGCTGAATCGACCGCTTTGCTGCAGCGCATCGCCGCCGCCTCGGGTTGCCGCTTGTATTCCACTGCCGAACCGGGACACCATGTTCTGGCAGGTTGGCCAGACAATCTGGTGCGGGCGCGCACAGCGTTGTTGGGCGAACCGGCCTTGACCAGCGTGCGCGAAAGCGTTGAATGCGCCTTGCGTCGTTTAGACGCCGAGCTTCCGTTGCAAGCGACAGACGAATCGCGGGTGAAGCTCACCACTGTCGCGCGCGAGATGAGCGTGCCAACGGGCACCACCATGTTGGTGTCGCGCGAGTTCAGTTTCGACGCCGCCCACAACCTGCCGCGCTACCACGGCAAATGCGAGCGCTTGCACGGGCACACTTTCAAAGTGCGCATCACGGTGAAGGCGCCGCTGGATGCTTGGAGCGGCATGGCCTTCGATTTCCACCATTTGAAGGGGCCGGTAGAGGAGCGCGTGGTCAAGGTGCTGGACCACACCTACATCAACGAGACCATCGCCAACCCCAGCGCAGAGTTCATGGCCGCGTGGATCTGGGAACAGCTCAAGGACCTTCCGCTGCACGAAGTGACGGTTTGGGAAACCCCCACCTGCTCGGTCACCTACAACGGCCCCTGCAAGTCTGTCTGAGTGTGCGCGTCGCCCGCAGCGCAATGCGCCCGCAGGCTTGACCACAACGGTGCGCACCTTAGGGTGACGCCCGAGCGCCCGCATGATCACGCCCATGATGCAGCAGTATTTCGCGGCCAAAGCCGCGCACCCGGAAGGGCTGCTGTTTTTTCGTATGGGCGATTTTTATGAGCTGTTTCACGCGGATGCAGAACGCGCGGCCGCGCTTCTCAGTTTGACGCTGACATCCCGCGCCAAAGGTGAAGGCGCCATTCCTATGGCCGGCGTGCCGGTGCGTGCGATGGATGGGTACATCAATCGGTTGGTGCGCATGGGCGAGAAAGTGGTCATCTGCGATCAGACGCAAGACGCAGCTGAGGCGAAGGGTTTGGTAGAGCGCGCGGTGACGCGCGTGATCACGCCAGGCACCGTGGTGGAAGAAGGCGGGTTGGATGCGCGCGACGCCAGCCACTTGTGTGCGTTGGCTTTGGTTGGCGATGTTGTAGGTATCGCCACCGCAGATTTATCCACTGGCGAATTTCGGGTCGAAGAATGCGCGGCTGCATCTGCGATGGATGCACTTCGCCGTTTGGAGCCGCGAGAGTTGTTGCTGCCGGATTCCGTGCGTGATGCGAGCGACGCCTTGGCCACACTGCTGGCGGGCGGCGATGCGCCGCGCACCACGCTGCCGGAATGGCGCTTCGATGCCGACGCTGGCCAGCGTTTGCTGCTGGAACACTTCGGTGTGGCGCGCCTCGAAGGCTTGGGGTTGGCCGGCTTGCATGCTGCGCTGGGCGCAACGGGCGCATTGCTTTTCTATCTGCGCGAAACGCAGAAGGGCGCGGTGGCGCATTTGAAGCCACCGCGGCGCGTGGTGCACGGCGATCAATTGGTGCTGGACCGCGAAGCGGTGCAGGCGCTGGAGTTGGTGGCCACGCGGCGCGAAGGCGAGCGCAAGGGTTCGCTGTTGGCACTGATCGACGAAACCCGCACGCCTGCCGGTGCGCGCCTACTCAAGCGCTGGATGCTGGAGCCGTTGGCGCAGTGCGAAGCCATCCGGGAACGCCAGAGCGGCGTTGCAGAACTGGTGGCGGAAGATCGTTCGCGCGAGGTGCTGCGCCAGATTCTGGGTGGCGTGCAAGACATGGAGCGCTTGATCGGGCGTTTGGCTCTGGGCCGCGCTGGCCCACGCGAAATGGTGGCGCTGCGCTGCAGTTTGGGCATGATGCCGAAATTACGCGGCGAATTGGCCGAGGCCTATTCCACGCCGCTGCGCGCAGCCGCTGAAGAACTCCCAGATTTGAGTGCTTTGGCTGCGCTGTTGATCAAGGCGCTGCAAGAAGAAGTTCCGCCGACCACGCGCGACGGCGGTTTTATTTGCACAGGCTATGACCCCGAATTGGATGAATTGCGCGCCATCGGCGGCAACAGCCGCGACTGGATGCTGGCGTACCAGGCCACCGAGCAAGAGCGCACGGGCATCCCGTCGTTGAAAGTGGCCTACAACTCGGTGTTCGGTTTTTACATTGAAGTCACCCATGTGCATTCTGCGCGTGTGCCCGCGGAGTATGTGCGCAAGCAAACGGTGAAAAATGCCGAGCGCTACATCACGGCGGAACTGAAGCGCGAAGAAGAGCGCGTGCTGGGTGCGGAAGAGCGCATCCTCGAACGCGAATTGGAACACTTCGCACGATTGCGCGAACGCTGCTTGGAAGCGCTGCCGCAGATTCAGCAGGCCGCAGCAGTGGTTGCGCGGGTGGATGCGTTGCAGTCGCTGGCTGAATGCGCGCGCAAGCGCCGCTGGTGCCGCCCCGAAGTGGACGACTCGCGCGATTTGGATTTGCGTGAAGCACGGCACCCGGTGGTGGAAGCCCTCGGTGGCGCAGCCTTTGTGCCCAACGACTTGAAGTTGCTGGCGGGGACTCGCGAGCTCGCTTTGATCACCGGCCCAAACATGGCCGGCAAATCAACCTTCATTCGGCAGACGGCACTACTCGTGGTGCTGGCGCAGATGGGCTCCTATGTGCCCGCTGCTGCGGCGCGCGTGGGTGTGGTTGACCGTGTGTTCACACGCATTGGTGCCAGCGACGAATTGGCCCGCGGCAATTCAACTTTCATGGTGGAGATGATCGAAACCGCAGCGATTTTGAACAGCGCTACGGCGCGCAGTCTTGTCATTCTGGACGAAGTGGGCCGTGGCACCAGCACCTTCGATGGCCTCGCCATCGCGTGGGCCATCACCGAGCACCTGGCCAACACGGTGCACGCGCGCACGCTGTTCGCTACGCACTACCACCACTTGATCGATGTGGCCGCGGCGCTGCCGAATGCTTGCAACCTGAATGTCGCGGTGCGCGAGTGGCGCGATGAAATCGTATTCCTCCATCGCATCATCGAGGGCGGGTCCGACCGTTCCTATGGCATCCATGTGGCGCGCCTCGCAGGTGTGCCACGCAGTGTGGTGCAACGTTCAAAGGTACTGCTGGACGAATTGGAACGCGAACACGCGAGCCCCGCACAGCCAACAGGGACTGGAACGCAGTTGGGATTGTTTGCCCCAGCGGAAGACGTGATGCGCCGCGACCTGAAAGCGTTGGACATCGATCGCCTCACGCCACTGCAGGCGTTGCAGGAATTGCAGCGCCTGAAGGATTTGGCGAACGCATGAGTCGGGCCGCGCTGGCGGTGCTTGCACTGGCCTGCGTTACAGGCGCTTTGCTGCGCATGGACCATTGCACCGCCGCTGTTGAAAACGGCGGGCGCGGCATCAACACCAGTTGGTACGCGGGCCAAATGGTGAAGCACTTCCGCGAGTATGGCTTTGTTGCCACCGGCGGCGTGCCCGTGGCTCAGAGCTGGCCAGGCACGCTGCAAGAATCGGTGCGCTATGTCAGTCACCCCGCGCCCATGACATGGTTGTGGTGGTTGGGTGCTTCAGTGCCAGCGATCCCGGAAGAATTGGGCCTGCGCTTGGTGCCATTACTGGCCAATCTGCTGACACTGCCGCTGTGCTTCTTCGCCTTGCGCCGCCAAGCATCTGCTTTGGCTGCTGCTGTGGGCACTTTGGTGTGGGCCACGCTACCGATGAGCGCTTACTACGGGTCCATTCCCAGTGGTGAAGCGTTGTTGTTGCCGTGGCTGCTGTTGCTGTGGGTGCTGCACGCGCGCTGGCGCGCTGGTGTTGGTTCGGCAGCATTGTTGGCCACGGTGTTCGGGCTGGGCTGCTGCATCGACTGGGCCTTTTATTGGGCAGCGCCGGCGCTGGGCGTTGCCGCTTTGCTGCAAGGGAGTTTTCGCGCGCAGTTCAAGCTGTTGTTGACGCTGTTGTTGAGCGGCGTTGCTGCATTCGGTTTGTATGTGCTGCACATGAGCTTGGTGGCGGGCGGCTTCGAGCAGTTCACGCAACAGTTGCAGAGCGCACTGGGAGTTGAGCGTGCGGTGCAGGCGGACCTCGTTGGATTCCTTGAAGCGCAATGGAGTTTCCTGAGAGCGCTCTATGGCGTGCCTGCGTTGGCGCTTCTGGCACTCGGGCTACTTGCAGTGAGCACGCAACGAGGACGCCGCTTCGCTCCATTCGCCGCGTTCGGCGCCACGGTGGCATTGCTGCATGTTGGGCTGTTTCACCGGCATGCGTTCGATCACGATTTCTGGAGCATTCCGTTGTGCTTGTGCGTGGCCATGGCTGGCGCGGCGTTAGTGGATGTGGTGTTGGAGCGGCATCGGCTTGCTGTGGCCATGTTGGTCGCGCTCGCTGTTGCACTGCCCGGGGCCTTCGCAACCCATGCGCTGACTCGCGCGCGCAGCACCGCTGCCTTCCGTGACGAAGTGGCTGCACTGCCTCGCTTGCACGATGAGAACACCGTGGCGTTGGTGGCGCCCTTCTGGATTCAGCAGGTGTTCTATGCCCGCGCGCATGTGTTCCCCACGGTGGACACCGTGGAGAAAGCGCAGGCCATGGCGGCCACTTACGCTCGCGTTTATGCGCAAACGGCGAAACGTCCGGCGCTCATGGCCTTGACGCCCGTCGGCGAAACTCAGAATGCCGAGTTGCAACGCCTGCGAGGGTGGTATGCGTCCCTTGGCATTCAGCCGCAGATCTACGGGGCGTTCGAAGTCTGGTACTTGCCCGGCGGGTGAACCGGGCCGTTACTTCAGGCGCTCGGACACCAACTTCGCCGCCAGTTTGCCATCGGCCACCCCTGCAATGCGCGGCATCAACAGGGCCATCACCTTGCCTTGTTCTTTGCGCAAGACCGCACCGCTTTCGCTGATGCAGGCTTCCACCACCGCCAGCAGTTCGGCATCCGTCATCTGCTGGGGCAGGAAGCGCTGCAGCACCTCGCGCTGAGCGCGTTCGGGGGCGGCCACATCTTCGCGCCCCGCAGCCACCGCAGCGTCGATGGTCTCGTTCATGCGCTTGATGCCCTTCTGAATATTCTGAACCACCTCCACCTCTTCTAAGGTGCGGCGTTCATCGACCTCGATCCTGCGCAGGGCCGCATTCATGAAGCGCAGCGTGTCTACAGTCAGGCTGTCACGGGCCTTCATGGCCGTCTTCAGTGCGTCTTCGAGGTTTTTGCGAGTGCTGGACATTTTTTGGGCCTCCATGTCTTAGGATCTGGGCACAAACCAAGGTTAGGGCCCTGCGCGCTGTTGCGGAAGGGCCCGAGGAGAAGCCGATGCTCAGAAGTATTTTTTTCCTGTTCGTGTGCGCCGTAGCGTGCGTGGCACAAGAGCCGGCGAAGCCGGTTGATGTCACGCAGCCTGCAGCGAAACCCGTTGTTGACGCAGTGAAGCCGGCGGAGGAGGCGAAGCCCGTGAAGCTCGCGGCTGGCGACGCCATGCCCGAGTTCACACTGAAGGACCTCGCTGGCACCGCACGCGTTGCGAAAGATCTGCTCAAAGACAAAAAGGTGTTGGTGATTGACTTCTGGTCGGCCTCTTGCCCCACTTGCAAAATGAACGAAGTGCGCTTCACGAACTACGAGAAAGCCTGGGCCGATAAGGGCGTTGTCTTTATCCACATCGCCAGCAACCGCGGCGAAGTCGGCGACGAGAAAGGTCTCGAGCGCGTGCGTGCAGCGGTGACGGCCGAAGGCATCAAGCTGCCGATACTCGTGGACACGGGCAATGTGGTGGCCGATCAGTTTGGTGCTGCGGTCACGCCCACGACCTATGTCATTGATGCGACCGGCAAGATCCGCTACTGCGGAGCGCTCACGGATGATTCACGCAACCGCAAGGTCACCGTGGACTACATTGGTGACGCCATCAGCGCGCTGGTGGCGGGCAAGGATCCTGAGATCACTTCGTCGCGCCCCGAGGGATGAAGCCTCAAGCGCGTCAAGCGTGCCGGTTCCGGCGCGCCGAAGTGACGCAGATGAGTGCTCTGGGCATGGGCCCAGTTGCTGTGCGAGATCGCCTGAAGAGGCGTAGTAGGGCGAGGCCATGATTCATCAACCCCACCACGGTGGTGGGGCTGAGGCTTGAGATTGTGGTGGAGCGGATAGAACGCGGACAGCGACCCCATTTCGGGGGCGCGTGAATCCAAGGGAGAAACGAGTCATGGTGGTTGGTTCGTGGGAAGACAGCTTGGACTTGGACCTGCTCGCAGGACGCCGCAAGGCGGGTGGAGCAGATGAAGAGGAAACTCCCGCCGCAGCCGATGATGACGCTGCAGGCGACGACGAGGACGATGACAAGGAGGACGAGGACGAAGATGATGTCGATCTCGACTCCGCTGACGCCGACTCGGACGAAGATGACGACGAGGATGACGACGACGATGATGACGACGAGGATGATGATGACGACGACGACGATGAGGAAGAAGAAGACGACGACGAAGAGTGACCTGAGTCGTTGATGAGACGCCCTGCGGTCTAAGTGCCGCTGTCAGTCGCGGGACGCAGTCCCGCAGGCTGGCCGGGCCCCCCGTCCCAAGGAAGGCCGGGAAAAACTTTCCTCGAAATGCGCAGGTTGGGGTCGGTTCTGGCCGATAGGTGCTCCGAAGGGCGACTATGTCCTCTGCTTTGGCAGTGGACATTCCGTCAGCCGCCCGCGGAGCCCCACCATGCACGTCCTGATCCTCACCGTCTTTTGTGCAGCGTTTGCTCTCTCCGGGTTGCAGGCCCAAGAGCGTCCAGCCAACCCACTGAAGGCCGACGAACTTGTTGCGCTGCACAGCGCTGGGCTGCCAGCGGCAGATCTCGTGGCCATGTTGGACAAGAATGGCTGCGCCGTCACTGACGCTGCCGGCATCCAACAACTGCGCAGCGCAGGATTGCCAGAGCCTGTGTTGCAGTGGCTGGAAGCGCGGCTGCCAAAGCCTGCGAAGGTGGGCATCACCGTGGACGAGGTGAAGAACCTCTTGAAGGCTGGGTTGCCGGAAGCCGATGTGCTTGCCTTGATCACTGGATCCAATAGTCGCTTCGACATCACTGCAGAAGGCATGATTGCGCTCATCCGCGAAGGCGTGCCTCCGACGATATTGAAAGCCATGCGTGAAAGCGGCGCCACCAGTGCGCTCGTAGCCGCAGCGGCGAAGCCAGTGTCTGTCGAAGACTTGCTGAGCATGACCGCAGGCGGCATCAGCGCCGAAGAAATGGTGCGCCGGATCAAAGCGGCCGATGGGCGTTTCGACATTGATGTCGATGGGCTTTTGCGTCTGACGCGCAACAATGTGCCCAAGGATGTGGTGCGCGAAGTGTGGGCGCGGCGCAACAGCGCTGCAACCACTGTGCCTGCGGCAACGAACAGCCAGGGCACAGCGACCGCACCAACTGGTGTGGCAGGCACGGCTGCGCCAGCCGATGGGCAAGCGGGAGCCAACGCACCTGCCGCCACGGCGGCGAATCACGAACTCACGCTGCACCGCGAGGCGGAAGGCGGCTACAGCATCATGGTGCCGCGCGGCTGGTTCTTGCACCGCGAGCGCGCCGGCGCGAATGGACTAGTGTCTTTCACCGACACCGAAGCCCCCGGGCCTTGCGGCCTCGCAGATGCGGAACTCCAAGTATTCCGTTCGCGCGCTGCGAACCCCGAGCGTTTGACCGAAACCAACCTCGAACCGATCGCAGCCAACTTCTTGAACCGCCTGCAAGCCAGCTTCGCCGGCCGCAAGGTGAGCTTCTCGTTTGGGTCGCCCGCCAACACACGCAGCAGCGGGCGCGCCGCCGTGATCTACAAAGTGGCGAGCGCCGCCGCCGATGGCACCACTCACGAAGGTGAAGTCGTGGTCATGCTGCGCGACGACCAAGTGTTCGTCATCTCGTGGGCGCTGCGTGCGGACCAACTTGCAACGCGCGGCGCGCGCATGGCGGCGTGTGCCCAGAGCTTCGACATCGCTTCCGACCCTGGTGTGGAAGCAGTGCGCGGCAAAGACGAAGACCAAATCACATCGGTGTTCGGTGTGTGGCGCACAGCGTTGTTGTCATCGGATTGGTCACTCGCGCTGAAGGTGCTGCCCGACGGCGCAGACACCGTGGTGGCGCGTGCGCAGTTCGCAGAGCTGACGCGCAAGTGCGTGCAGCCTGGCGCCAGCCTCGCGCTGGGCGGCATCCGCTGCGAAGGCGACAAGGCCAGCGCGCAGTGCACCTTGAATGGTGCCGACCCGCTGACCTTGGCTTTCACTCGCGACCCCAAGGGCTGGCGCATCCAGCCCTGACGCGCATTACAGGTCCGTGTAACTCATGCGGCGTTCCGTCTTCAACGGGGCGCCGTCTGCTTCTGCAAGGGCGTAGATGAAAATGTTCTGCGGGCCGGAGGAGGGCGCGGGCTGTAATACCAAGTCGCGTCCGAGCACGAAGGCGATGCGGTCTTCGGTCAAGTTGCCGAAGTAGTAGTCCGCAAGCTCGGGGTGCTTATCTGCTTCGGAAATATCCACGGGTATCCAGCCAATGCCGGGTGCAAAGAACTCGGCCCAGCAGTGGTAGCCACCAACTACGCCGGTGCCATGCGCTTCAGGAATGGGGAAGCCCATAGTGAAACGCGCAGGCACGCCTTTGGCGCGCACAATGGACATGAACAAGCTGTGGAAGTCCGTGCAGTTGCCGTAACGACTGTCACAGGCCCAGTTCGAATCACCGCGCCCCCAGCCTTCGCCGTCCTTGCTGTAGCGCATGCGCTCCAGCAAAGTGCGATAGGCCGCGCGCGCGATCTGCACCGCGTCGTGAGAACCCGGAGCCACTTCTGCAATCAGCGGGTCTAACTTCGGGCCTCCCAGTGGCACCAATTTGTGGGGGCCCAACTCTGCCGCGAAGGCAACCCGTTCGTCTTGATTCAGTGCGCGCACCGCAGCGCTGCTCGGGGCGCGCAACACTTCCTTGCGCTTCGCCGTCAAGCTTTGTGTGACGCTGACAGATGCCGGCGGATTAGTGACGACCACGGTCCACCAACGATTGGGGCCGGATACGACGAGCGCACTCTTAGACGCCGCCCCGCCAGCATCAACCTTGATGTCGTGGTCGACAATCTGCTGTGAATCTTCCTGCAGCGGCGCCGGGATCCACAGACGCAATTCCTTGGTGCCTGCAGTGATGTTAGGCACCGTCGTGACGGCGCTGAAACTCACATGGCGCTCGTCGCCCTTGGCTGCTGGTGCTGCTGCCGCGCTTTCACAGCTACCGCTGGGGCAACTGCAAGCCGCTAAAACGCACAGTGCGCTGAACAGGACGAGAAGTTTCGCTCGATTCATGGGGGGCTCTTTTTCGTGCCCGAACCGAGCGGAGGGGATGCAGCTCTACTGAACCAAGCTGCAAGTGGATCCGGACCGGACCCATCCGCCAGTGCGGGCGGTTGTAGCGCGTCAGCTAGGGTGCCAGCGGCGCATGGTGGCTTTGGTCCGGTAATTCACGCGCGCAGTATACCGAACAGTTTGCGGCGCGCGCAAGCGAACATGGTTCTGGCGGTGCAGGTCGCGCGCGGTGCCGGGCTGGAGTTTCTGGCGCTTCACGCTGAAGATGCCGGTGTGGGACACGAGCACGCACATCCGCACGAAGCCGTAGCGGGCACTCCGGCGCACGACGAACGCTGGCGCGCGGCGCGGCGCGTCACCCTCGTAGGAATGCTGCTGAAATTCGTTTTATGCGCGGTGGAAGGCAGTATGGGGTGGCTGGGCGGCAGCAGGGCGTTGCTGGCCGATGCGGTGCACACGCTGTCCGATCTGCTGGGCGATTGCGTGGTGCTGTTGACTTTGCGTTTCGCCGCGCGCCCGGCAGACGCCCGCTTCCCTTGGGGGCGCGGCAAGGTCGAAACGCTGACGGCCTTGGGGCTGGCCCTCATGCTGACCGCGCTGGCGGTGGGCATCGGCGCAGACGCTGCCAAGGCGTTGCAATCGGGAGTAGCCGGCACGCGTGCGCCGGCGTGGGTCATCTTCGGAGCGCTGCTGGGCGTCGTGGTGCAAGAAGCGAATTTCCGCATGACTCGCGCCGTGGCGGAGCGCACAGATAACGACGCCTTGATGGCGAACGCATGGCATCACCGCAGCGACGCGCTGTCGAGTGTGGCAGTGGCTTGCGGTTTGATCGGCGCCTGGCTTTGGGACGCATGGTGGCTGGATTCCGTGGCGGCTATTGCAGTGGGCGGCATGATTCTGTTAGCCGCGCTGCGCTTGCTGCAGAGCAGTGTGATGAAACTTGTAGATGTGTCGGTGGATGCGACGACGCTAGCGCAACTGCGCGTGCTGGCGGAAGCTGACGCCGCGGTGGCCGAAGTGCATGACCTGCGCGCGCGTGCTGTGGGGCCGCGCTACTTTGTCGAACTGCATGCGGTGGTGCACCCCGACATGAGCGTGCGCGAAGCCTGCACAGTGGCGCACCGCATTGAAGCCGCACTGCGCGCGGCAGTGCCAGCGGTAGCGCGCGTGCAAGTGCACATGGAGCCCGCACGCGAAGGAGTGATCATTCCGGTGGCACCAAGCGCCGCGAAGGCGAGGCTTTGATGCGCACCACAGTGGCTGCTGGTCGTGAACTTCCGGTGGGCAAGATTGTCTGCGTCGGCCGCAACTACGCCGAGCACGCGCGGGAAATGGGCGTGGCGCCGCCAGACAGGTCCTCGACCGGATGCCCGAGCGAGCCGGTTCTATTCTTGAAACCCTCCACCGCGCTGCTGGTAGAGCCGACCCACATCTACCTACCGAGCTTCAGCACTGAAGTGCATCATGAAGTGGAATTGGTGGTGCGCGTTGGGCGCCTGTTGTGCCGTGCGACGCCCCAAGAAGCCGCAGCTGCAGTGGACGCGGTGGCCTTGGGGCTGGACCTCACCGCGCGAGACCTGCAAGCGCAAGCGAAAAAGGCTGGGCTGCCATGGGCTGTGGCCAAGGGCTTCGACGGAGCAGCGCCGTTGTCGGCATTAGTGCCCGTGGATGGCGCCGATGCGTTGGCCAGTGCCAGCTTTACCCTCGAAGTGAACGGCGTGATGCGGCAAGCAGGAGCCTGCGCCGAGATGCTGTGGCCCCTGCCCCAGTTGATTGCGCACATTTCAGCGCGATTCACGCTGGAACCTGGAGACTTGGTGTTCAGCGGAACCCCTGCTGGGGTTGCGGCCTTGCGCGCGGGCGACCAAGTGCGAGGCACCCTGAACGGAGCGGTGCTGTTAGTGGCCACAGTCCACCAGCGCGAGTGAATTTCATGCGCGCTCCTTGATCGTGCCCCCTACAATGCGTGCGATCTCCGTTCCCAAGGGGTTTGGTGGCGATGAGCAAGACAGTCAGCTGCATTCTCTTTCACCTGATGATCGTGGTCGGCGCAACGCGTGGCCAGCCGATCTCCGGCGGCGTCACGTTCGGTGTCTCGCAAGTGGGCAGCGCCATCCCGGTGAGCAGCGCCCTCGGCACGCGCATGGCTGTCGACCGCGACGGCAACGCCTTCATTGTTCAAGATGCGCTGGGTCCGGGCATGGGCACGGTGCTGTTGGTTTATCCCGACGGAACACAAATCGCGTCATTTGTTGCGGGCTTGGGAATCCTCGGCCAGCCCAGCACACATCCTGGCGATGGGCGCGTGAATGTGGCTGTGTGGCTTCCGGGGCTGCAGCAGTCCACCATCTACAGATTGCAGCCCGGCTCGCCCGCGCTGCCTGTGCGCACGGTGCCGCTGATCGCGCAGGCCATCGCTTTCGATGGGCAGGGGGCTCTGCTGGTCGGCGCAGCCGGCGGTCCTCAGGGGGCCGGGGTGTACAAGTGTGTGGGGCTGAATCCGCCGCTGTTCCTAGGCGCGCTTGCAAATTGCCGCGACATCGCAGTGCGCGCCGACGACCAAGTCTTTGCCTCGGATGGCACCACTCTCTATCTCATTGCGGGCGGTGTGGCCACGCCGCATTGGACGCCGCAGAACAGTTTGCCAGGCACCGTGCCTACCATCGTGTCGCTGACGCGCGCGCCATGGAATCAAACAGGGATCGGGTTGGTGGCGGCGGTTAACGAGTACATCCCCGCGTGCTTCTGTGTGTTCGCTTACGCGGTGCACTTGGATCCGAACGGTGTCAGCAACATGGGCGCTGCGCTGACTTCGCCCGATGTGAATGTGGCCATCGCGGCAGATTGTGCGCGCGGGCTGTACTTCCTGACCGACAATGGGCCCGTGGCCAGCATGGTGCGTTCTCTTTGGCGCACTGAGGAGGTCGCTACAGGAGGCGCGCCCGCATCGTTGCAGAGCACTACCGTCGGCCAAGTGATCACGGCCACCATCGATGGGCAGGTCGGCGTGCCATTCCTGTTGGGGTTCATGCCGAATTTCGGACAGTTGCCGCCGGGTTTCTACGCCGCTGGCTACGGGTTGGTGGAACTGAATCCGTGGGATGCGATGTACGCCCCAGCGGTGGATGGATTGGGATTGTTCGGTGCGCCGTCGCCCTTCGGAGTCATCCCGTTTTCTGGCACTGCTGTGCTGCCAGCAACCATTCCTTCCGGCCTCACTGGATTGATGGTGTCGCTGCAAGTGGTGATGCCCGGACTGAACGCTCCGAACGGTCTGTACTACGTGTCCAACACGCTCACCATCGCGCTGCCCTGATTGGCTCTGCCCGCGCGCTGCGCGCGGCTATGATCCGCGCCCATGGACCATCTCTTCTCCAGTGAAAATCTTGTCGCACTGCTGACGCTGACGTTGCTCGAGATTGTCCTCGGCATCGACAACATTGTTTTCATCTCCATCCTGACGGCAAAAGTGCCGCAAGAGCAGCGCCAGCGGGCTCGCACTTTCGGGCTGGCATTGGCGATGGGCACGCGCATCCTGTTGCTGTTGGGCATCACATGGGTGATGAAGCTGACCACCGAATTGTTCAGCGTGGCCGACCACGGTGTCACAGGCAAAGACATGGTGTTGATCGTGGGCGGCGCGTTCCTCGTGGCCAAAGCCACTTGGGAGATCCATGAGAAACTCGAAGGCGCCGAGCACGGCCCTGGGGCTCAATCCCACGGGCGATTCGTATCAGTGCTCATTCAAATCGCGCTGTTGGACATCGTGTTCTCCTTGGATTCCGTGATCACTGCAGTGGGCATGGCTAAGCATGTGGAGATCATGGTGCTCGCGGTGGTGATCTCAGTGGTGGTCATGATGCTCTTCAGCGGTCGCGTGTCGCGCTTCATTGAGCGCCACCCCACCATGAAGATGTTGGCGCTCTCCTTCTTGATCCTCATCGGTGTGATGTTGGTGGCGGAGGGCTTCGGACAACACATCAACAAGGGCTACATCTATTCGGCCATGGCTTTCTCGCTGCTGGTGGAGATGTTGAACATGCGCTTGCGCCGCAACACCAAGCCGGTGCAACTGCACAATGTCCCAAGCCCCACGGATGCGAACGGTGCCTGAGCCGGCACACGAGCTGGTGCCGCAATTATTGTTGTCGCAACAGCCGCGCGCGCTGCCAGTGCACTGGCGCATCGTGGCCCTCGCCCAATTCGGTTGGCTGGGGGCCTTCAGCACGCTGATGGTGACGCTCTTGAATGCGCAGTACTGGAGTGTCGAACTGCACTTGGACACCGGCGCCACTGCCGCAGTGAAAGCGTGGCTCTTGGGGATGAGCGGGGCCGGCGGTTTCCTTTTCGGCTGGATCGGCGATCTGACAGGCCGCAAGCCTGCTATGGCTTGCGCGGCGCTTGTAGGTGCTGTCGGGGCTGTGCTTTTTGCGGCGGCGCAGAGCGAAGCAGAATTAGTGCGCGCGGCCATCGTTGCGGGCATCGGCATCGGTGGGCAGTGGGCCGCAGGCCAGACACTGTTGGGCGAAACAGTGCCGGCGCATTTGCGCCAGCGCCTCGGTGCGCTGGCGCAAAGCGGAGCGCCGGTGGGGCTGATCGTCTCGGCGTTAATCACTGTTTTTTTCAGCCCTCCGGATTCGCTCGGCTGGCGCGGAACGCAACTGCTGCTGCTGGTCAGCTTGTTGCTGTTACCAGCTTTGGCTTGCGTGCCCGAATCGGATGTGTGGCGTGCCGCGCGGCGGCGCAAGAGCGACCACAGTTTGGTCCTCGGCTTGTTGGCGCCAAAGGTGCTGCCGCTGTTCCTCGTCGCCTTCTTGGTGACGCTCTTCGCCATGGCGAACTACTGGTGTACCGTCACTTGGTTGCCAGAGTTCATGCGCAAATCGTGGGGGCTGAGCGTGCCCGGGTCCATCGGCTGGTTCTTGGCATTTGGCGGTGGCTCGCTGTTGGGATATCTGCTTTTTTCTCTCGTGGCGGCACGCATCGGCCGGAGAGCGGCCATGAGCATTTTCTGCCTGATCATGGCCTCAGGCGCCGGCCTGCTGCTGTTCGCACAGGAGCATGTGCGCGAACACCAGTGGTTGGTGCTGGTGTTTGCCGGGGTCGCAGGCATCGGCACAGGGGTTTGGAGTTGCTTCGGGCCGTTGTACACCGAGCTTTTCCCAACGCACTTGCGCAACACGGCGGGCGGCGTGCTGATGAACGGCACTCGGGCCATCAATCTGCTGGCACCACTGCTGCCGCCACTTTTCGGCGGCAACTTGGGTGCCGGTGTGGCCATTGGCGGTGTTTTTGGCGTGCTTTGCGCTGCGGCGGCCTGGTTGCTGCCCGGGCGTTCGGGCACTGTTGTGCAGGCCGATTAGGCCCTCGTGAGCACGGCGCAAGCTCCGTAGAATCCGCGCGGAGATCACCATGGAAGCTGTTGTTGCCATCATTCTTTCTCTTGCCACCGGTGCGCGCATCGAAGTTGCTGATTTGATGGGCCAACTGGCCGCGAACGATGTGGTCTTTGTGGGCGAAGAGCACGACAACCGTGCTGGCCACGAGGCAGAGCTTGCTTTGCTGCAGGGGCTGCACGCCGAACGCAAGGATGTGGTCCTCTCGCTCGAGATGATTGAGCGCGATTGCCAAGGCACCTTGAACGACTGGCTGGCGGGGCGCATCAACGACGAGCAGTTGGCCGCCAACGCGCGCTTGTGGCCGAATCATGCAACGGACTACGCGCCGTTGCTGGCCTACGCGAAAGAGCACAAGTTGGATGTGATTGCGTCCAATGTGCCGCGCCCCATGGCGAAAGTTGTGTCTGAAGCTGGCGCGTCGGCGGTGGCTGGGCTCTTGCACTCGCCACGGCGCACGACGGCGGATGCCGACCGTTATCGCGACCGCTTCTTTGAGCAAATGAAAGAGCACATGGGCTCTGCTGGCGACGAACGCTTGCTGCGATTTTATGCGGCGCAGTGTTTGAAGGACGACGCCATGGCCGAGAGCATCGCTGATTGGTTGGCGGCACATCCGGCGCGCAAGCCTCTGGTTCTGCACATGGCTGGACGCTTCCATGTGGAAGAAGGTTTGGGCACGGTGGCGCGCTTGTTGGCGCGGCGGCCGCTGGCGCGCACAGCGGTGGTGTTGCTGCCCAGCGTCGAGAAGCCCGACGCAGCAAAGGCGGAGGATTTCACAGGCGCAGCCCACTTCGTCTGGGTTTGCGCGCAGAATCCGCCCAAGGCGGCACCAGTCGAAGAGGAGAAGCCGCGCGCGGGCCTCGGCATCATGCCGGACTATGCGGCGGGCGAAGATCCGGGCGTGCTCATCGGCAGCGTGGTGCCCGAGGGCGCCGCAGAAAAGGCCGGCCTGCGTGCCGGAGATCGTTTGCTCGCGCTGGATGGCAAGCGTTTGGAAAATGTCCGTGGCTATATGGCGGTGCTCGCCGAGTGCAAGCCCGGCCAGCAAGTGAAACTGCTGGTGGAACGCGAGACTGTTGAACTGACCATCACGGCGACGCTCGGCGTCAGCCGCCGCTGAAAAGAGGGCGCGTCATGAAGAGTGCGAGCGAAGTGCGGCAGGAGTTTCTTGATTATTTTCGCAAGCGCGCGCACACGGTGGTGCCCTCTGCGCCAGTGTTCCCACAGGACGATCCGACGCTGCTGTTCACCAACGCAGGGATGAACCAGTTCAAGGATGTGTTCTTGGGCACAGGCAAGCGCAGCTACACCCGCGCTGCCGACACACAGAAGTGCATTCGCGTTAGTGGAAAACACAACGACTTAGAAGAGGTGGGGCGCGACACCTATCACCACACTTTTTTCGAGATGCTCGGCAATTGGTCGTTCGGCGATTATTTCAAACGCGACGCCATCATCTGGTCGTGGGAACTGCTGACCAAACACTGGGGCATTCCCAAAGAGCGCTTGTGGGTGACAGTCTTCGGTGGCGACGCCAAGGACGGGCTTCCGGCGGATGAAGAAGCCGAGCGCATGTGGAAAGAGTGCACCGACATCGACCCAACTCATGTCTTGCGTTTTGGGCGCAAAGACAACTTCTGGGAGATGGGCGAGTCGGGCCCCTGCGGGCCGTGCACCGAAATCCACATCGACCGTGGTGGGCCGGGAACGAATCCGTTGGATGGCGCCGACCGCGCCAACGGAGTGAACGCGGGCAACGAACGCTTCATGGAAATCTGGAACAACGTGTTCATCCAGTTCAACCGTCGCGCTGATGGCGGGCTAGAAGAGTTGCCGCAGAAGCATGTCGACACGGGGATGGGCTTCGAGCGCGTGTTGGCTGTTCTGAATGGCCGCAACAGCAACTACGAAACGGACTTGTTTCAGCCGATTTTCCGGCGCATCGAAACGCTGACGGGCAAGCGCTACGAAGGCGGCAACAGCGAAAGCGATGTGGCCTTCCGCGTCATCGCAGACCATGTCCGCGCGCTCACCGCCGCGCTATCCGACGGTGCTCTGCCTGGTAACGAAGGCCGCGGCTATGTGCTGCGTCGCTTGTTGCGCCGCGCTGCGCGTTTCGGGCGGCAGCAACTGGGCATGCAGCAGCCGTTCATCCACGCGGTGGTGGGCACGGTTGCCGACATTTTGGGCGACGCGTTCCCCGAAATGCGCGCACGGCGCGACCATGTGGCCCACATCATCGAGGCCGAAGAGAAGGCCTTCTTGGCCACGCTGGACAAAGGCTTGGTGCTGTTCGAATCCCTCGCAGCAACGGTGCAGCGCGGCAGCAGCAAAGTGATTGCCGGCCAAGCGGCCTACGATTTGTACGCCACCTTCGGTTTCCCACGCGACCTTGTCGATCTGATGGCGCGCGAGCGCGGCTTGAGCGTGGATGACACTGGTTGGAACAGCGCCGAAGCAGCGCATCGTGATGCGTCGCGCGGCGAAGGCGGCGGCAAGTGGCTGGTGGACCCCGAAGAATTGAAGGGGCTTCCCGCCACACGCGTGTTGGCCCACGGTGCCGATGGTTGCGACGGGTTCACTGCAAAGGTGCGCCCAGTGAAATTGGTGGCCGGCAAGTTCTTAGTGCTGGACCGCACGCCGTTCTATGCCGAAAGTGGCGGACAACTGGGCGATCGCGGCATGGTGGCAGCGGCTGGTTTCTGCTTTGAAGTCAGCGATACCAAAAAGTTTGGCGATGTGATTGTGCATGTGGGGCGCGTGGCTCTTGGCAGCGCGCTGCCAGCGGAAGCCACAGCAAGTGTGGATAGTGCGCGGCGCACAAACATCATGGCGAATCACACCGCCACGCACCTGCTGCACTGGGCGTTACGCCGAGTTCTTGGCGAGCATGCAACGCAGCAAGGCTCGTTGGTGGCGCCCGAGCGCTTGCGCTTTGATCTCACGCATCCGAAGGCCATGACGCTGGAAGAAATCGAGCGCGTGGAAACGCTGGTGAATGAGCGTGTAGCCGAGGCCACCTGCTTGCAGTCCACCGAAGAGGATTTGGAAGCTGCCAAGGCTCGCGGAGTGACGGCGTTGTTCGGAGAAAAATACGACACTCGTGTGCGCGTGGTCGATGTCGGTGGTTACAGCCGCGAACTTTGCGGCGGCACGCACTGCACCAACACCGGACAGATCGGCGCTTTCGTGATCTTGTCCGAATCTGCCGTGCAAGCCGGAGTGCGCCGCATCGAAGCGGTGACGCGTAGCGCGGCAGTCAAGCGCCTGCAAGAACAGCGTCGCTTGACGCGTGCCTTAGGCAGCACACTGAAAGCCGCTGAAGGCGAATTGGTGGCGCGCGTGGTGGCGCTGCAAGATCAAGTGAAGGAACTGAAGAAGGGCGGCGCCAAAGTTGGTGCCAGCAACATCGAAGGCACCGTGAAGCGCTTGCTGGATGCCGCCAAGCCGGTGGGCAAGGGGCTGCTGGTGGCAGAAGTGCTGCAGGATGTGCTTGCAGGCGATGTGGCCGCAATCTGCGACCAGCTGCGCGGAAGCTCGAAGCCCGTGTGTGGTGTGCTCGGGCTGGTGGATTCAGGCAAAGTGGTGCTGGCCGCGTTTGCAGCGAAGGAACTTGGCCCTGCGGTGCACGCAGGCAATGTGGTGAAGGCTATCGCTGGCATTGTGGGCGGCGGTGGCGGTGGGCGGCCAGAATTTGCGCAAGCCGGCGGGAAAGACCCAAGCAAGTTGGCGGAAGCGGTCGAGGCCGGCGCCGCGCTTTTGGCGAAGGCCATGGCCTGATGGAGTCGCGCGGAGCCGAATCTGCTCCGCGCAGCGGCGTACGGCGCGTCTTTCTTCTGGTGCTGGCTGGCGTGTTCTTCGTGCTGGCCATCCTTGGCGTGGCTCTTCCGGGTTTGCCCACCACGCCATTCTTGTTGCTGACCAGTTGGTGCCTGCTGCGCTCTTCACCGCGCTTGCATGCGCGCTTGCGCGCTTCGCCCTTGTTCGGCCCATTGCTGCACGACTGGGCAGTGCATCATGGCGTGCGCATGAGCGTGAAAGTGACTGCACTAACGCTGATGGTGGGCATCGGTTGCAGCAGCATTTTCTTGCTTGAGGCGGCGTTGCCTTGGCGCATCGCGCTCGGGGCCGTGCTGCTGGTTGGCGTGGTGGTCGTACTCCGCTTGCGTACGCTGCGCGCATAAGTGCCGTCACGGGAACATGCGCCAAACCTCGGCCGCAAAGCTGCTGTGGCCTGCTCCGGAAATCGTGTTGCGGGTGATCTGAAGGAAGCCAAACTGACGCAACGCAACCTCTGATGGTCTGCGCTCGGTGCGGAGCCACAATGACCATGGTCGCGGTCATCACCGACGGGCACGTCATCAATCGCATCCTCGCGCACATCGCTTGCGGGCGCGGACACAATCCCTTCGAGCCGAGAGCTCCGCCCGCAGAGAAGACCGGCTGACCCTCCTCGTCCTCCTCACGTTACGAAGCCCGAACCGCTCCGGATTCCATCTCCTGTTCAGGGTCATCGTCCGCCGGATGAGCAGGGTTGACCGCCCCCACCCTTCAGTCGGCGGCGCTTTTCGAGAATCCGCTCAGCAAGAAGCCCGCCATGAGCCGCCGAGCCGCCCCATTTTGGCCAGATGAGTTGAAAAACCGGGCTACCGGGCCGCCTCGACCTCGACTCCCGCCGGGATAGAATCCTCGAGGCCTTATTTCTGACTCCGATACTTCATTCCATTGCTTCCCCACAAAAGTCGGTGAGCTAGGTAGCGTGGACTGGTGTAGCAACTTGGCTCGTTGGTTTATTTTTTGAATCTGTAGCGGACGAACAACTCAGACGATTCAAATCGAATGCAAATAATAAGGGAGTTTTAATGACTGAAGGCCTATGGAGTTGGTCCCGGCACCCCAATTATTTTGGTGAGGTCGTACAGTGGTGGGGCATTTGGCTTCTGGTGCTCAATCTACCGTTTGGATGGGCCACTGTTGTTTCTCCACTCGGAGTCACCTACCTCATCATGAAAGTGTCAGGTGTCTCAATGCTTGAGGACTTAATGAAAAATCGACCTGGATATGCTGAGTATGTGAAGAGAACATCGAAGTTTATTCCCATGCCGCCTTTTTTGGACACGAGGTCTTAATATCATTAGAGTTTTAAGTGTTATTCTATTTCTTCCGTCAGGAGCTGCCATGGCAACCGAAGAACCAAAATATACCGTCGAAACAAAGACAGATAACTACGAGATACGGAAGTATGGTGCTTTGCTTGTGGCAGAGACCAAAATTGACTCTGCGTTTGAAAACGCGGGTAATCAAGCCTTCCGAATTCTTGCGGACTACATCTTTGGCAATAATAAATCAAAAGTAACAATATCAATGACAGCACCTGTGTCTCAGCAAGTGGCTTCTGAGAAGATCGCATTGACTGCACCTGCGAGTCAAGTCAAAGAAGGCACTGGCTTCTTGGTGCAGTTCACGATGCCACAAGAATTTACTATGGAAACACTGCCGGAGCCTAATGATCCGAGAGTCCATATTCTCGAGATTTCAGAACGCAAAGTAGCGGTTTATCGTTACAGCGGAACATGGTCTGAAGAGCGGTATCTTGAAAACTTAAAAAAGTTTGTCTCAGTTTTGGAACAAAGTGGAGTCGTTACAACTGGGGAGCCGCTATTTGCCAGATACAATCCACCCTTTATGCCGTGGTTTTTGCGTCGCAACGAAATTTTGTTCGAAGTTGCTGTGGAAAAGTAATCTTATGGGTAAATCCAGGGCTAAAAAAGGAATTCTCATCACCGGCGCTTCCGGACTTATTGGATCAGAGCTGAGTTTAGCCCTACTCAATAAAGGCTGGAGTCTTGTAATATTAGGGCGCAGACCAGAGGAATCATTTAGAAATGAATTCACTCTTCCCTGTGAATACTTTCAATGGGCGGACCCCGCGTACTCCGCTCCGCCAGAGGCAGCGCTCAATGTTGACTGTGCATTGAACCTTATGGGGGAACCCATCGCAGGTCGTCGTTGGTCCAATGAACAAAAAGGCAGATTGCGGGGATCTCGCATTTTATCGACTAGGAACCTTGTTGACGCACTCAAGAAGTATAATCCGACTTTAAAGACTTTTGTTTCAAGTTCAGCCATTGGCTATTACGGCGAAGGCGGAGATACAATCCTTACTGAAAGTTCACCAGCGTCAAAGGATTTCTTGGGTTCCCTTTGTAAAGATTGGGAATTAGAAGCACAGAAGGCTCCGGGACGGACCGTGATCATACGTACAGGAATTGTATTGTCTAATGATGGTGGCGCTCTGGCAAAGATGCTTCCCGTATTTGAAAGAGGCTTAGGCGGAAGACTTTCCAGCGGAAACCAATGGATGAGTTGGATTCACATCAAGGATCTAGTAAATATTGTTTTACGCGCTATTGAAGACCCAAGTTTTCAAGGGCCCTACAATGCAGTTACTCCTGAACCGCTTACTAACAATGACTTTACCAATGCCTTAGCTCAGCGTTTGAAGGTCGCTGTTTTTTTGCGTGCGCCTAAGTTTGCGTTGGAATTGGCTATGGGCGAAATGGCACAGATTCTACTTTGTAGCCAGCGAGTGAAACCCGAAGCCCTTGAATCTCATAAATTTGATTTTCAATTTCAAACTCTTGAGAGCGCCCTACAAAATCTATTTGCTTGGAAGGATTCTCGTCATGACAGGCTCTTTCAGGCGTTTCAATGGGTTGCTCAGCCTAGAAAATCTGTTTTCGCATTTTTTTCGGATGTCAAGAATTTAGAGGCCCTCACGCCACCTTTTCTTGGCTTTAATGTTTTGAGAAAATCTACAGAACAAATTCATTCTGGCACGGAGATCGACTACAAACTGAAGATCCACGGAGTACCGGTGAAATGGCGATCAAAAATTTGTGATTGGAATCCTGAGATTCAATTTAGGGATGTTCAACTTAGAGGGCCCTATAACAAATGGGATCACACCCATACGTTTGAAGATTTAGCCGAAGGAACCCTACTCGCAGACAAAGTGATTTACCGTTTGCCTCTTGCCGGCCTCGGAGGGAATCTGGCGGCATCCATTATTCTAAATGACATTAAGCGTATATTTAAATTCAGAAAACAAAAAATACGAGAGCTATTTGGAGGGTCGGTTTCACAATGAGGCTGTGGTCACTACATCCAAAATATTTAGATGCAAAGGGGTTGGTGGCGCTTTGGCGCGAAGGTCTTCTTGCTAAAAATGTTTTAGAAAACAAAACTCGCGGTTACCGCAACCATCCACAGTTGGAGCGATTTAAGACGCTTCCGCAACCAAATAGTTACATCAATTCGTATTTACACCATGTCTGTGATGAGGCAGATCATCGGGGCTATCAGTTTGACCGCTCAAAACTGCTAAGCCGTAGTATCGACCTACCAAAGGCTACTGTACAAATCGGCCAAATTGCTTTTGAGTGGAACCACCTTATAAAAAAATTGAAAGTTCGCAGTCATGAAAAGTACGGACTGATTCGAACGATTAAGAAACCCATAGCACATCCAATGTTCAAAGTAGTTCGCGGAGGGGTAGAGTCATGGGAAGTGATTTGAATCATGTATCACCTACCATAGTTGTTGCTGGTGCCGGCGCCTATATCTGCAAGGCCATTGACCTGACCCCCTCGAATGGGTCCAGTCGATCACTTCGTAAATCCCCGACGCGCACCAACACTTGACCCGAGCGTACGGTGCCTACGCGAACCGAAACCAGAAGCGCTACCGCTCACCGGACGCCACCGGGAGCGCGCCGCCACCCGCTCAAGTCCCCGCCGAGGACCAAGACGACGCCTTCACCAAGATCCGCTAGCGGAACTGGGCCCGGCTGCTGCGCAAGATCCTGGAATTCGATCCGCTCCTTTGCGCTCGTTGCGGAACCGAAATGGCCGTGGTCGCGGTCATCACCGACCCGCGGATCATCAACCGTATCCTGGCCCATGTGAGTTGCGGGCGCGGACACGATCCCTTCGAGCCGAGAGCTCCGCCCGCAGAGAAGACCGGCTGACCCTCCTCGTCCTCCTCACGTTACGAAGCCCGAACCGCTCCGGATTCCATCTCCTGTTCAGGGTCATCGTCCGCCGGATGAGCAG
>CAMDTN010000020.1 GCA_945907755.1 Singulisphaera sp. GP187
CGGTCTCACCGACGAACAAGTGATGCGCTTCTTCGGTCAGCATGAACTGGCAGGTGCGGCGCATCGGGGCGAACCCAGATTCCGCCAGCGCGCCCAGTTGGTACTTGCCCACGCGGTCTGTGAACATGGTGAAGCAATAGAAGCTGAGCCAGTTGCGAATCGGCTGATTGAATGTTTCGAGGATGCGCGGCTTGTTGGCGTCGCCCGAGCGGCGCGCCAGCAATTCATCGGCTTCGTCGCGGCCATCGCGCCCGAAGTGGCGGTGCAGCAAGTACACCATGGCCCACAAGTGGCGGCCTTCTTCGACATTCACTTGGAACAGATTGCGTAGGTCGTAGAGGCTGGGGCAAGTGTGGCCGAGCAGGCGTTGTTGTTCCACCGATGCAGGTTCAGTGTCGCCTTGGGTGACGATCAAACGCCGCAGTGGATTGCGGAACTCACCAGGCACTTCTTCAAACGATTCGATGTCGGGGTTGTCACCAAAGCCCACCGGACGCTTGCGCTCTTCGGGCGTCAGGAAGATGCCCCAGCGATAGTCGGGCATCTTCACATGATCGAAGGTGGCCCAGCCGTCGCGGTGCACACTCACCGCAGTGCGCAGGTAGATATCTTTGGTTTGAAAACCATCGGGCCCCATTTCCTGCCACCACTCGATGAAGCGCGGCTGCCACTGTTCCAACGCCTTCTGCAGGCGTCGGTCGTTGCTGAGGTCGACATTGTTTGGAATGCGATCTTCGAGGGACATCAGGTTCTCCGATAATCAAATGCTGGCCGCGTGGGCAAGCCGTAGTTGGTGAGGGCGCCTTTGGGGCCGGTGGCATTGGGGCGCTGGAAGATCCAGTTCTGCCAGGCTGACAGCCGCGCAAAGATCTTGCTGTCACACGTTTCGGGGCCGGGGAAACGGAGTGACGCTTCCATGCCGGTGAGTGCGTCGGGGGAGAGGCTCGCACGCTCTTCCACAGCGAGACGCACTTCGTCTTCGTAGTCGAGGTCGTCGAGGGCCATGGTGAGCAGCCCGGCGGCTTCGGCTGCTTCAATTGCCGCGCCGCTTGCAGGCACTGCTGCGCGCGCCGTGGCTGCAACGGTGGCGTCACCGCAGAAGCGCGCTTGCAAACGCGTCAATCCGTGCGTCATGGGCAACGCGCCGTCGTTCATGGCGCTGAAGGCCAACTTGCCGCCTTGCTCGTGGATCAGCCCGTAACCGCGATCTGCGCCCAAGAGCAGTTCCAGCAAGCAACCAGCGAAGCACGAACCAGGCTCCACCAGCGCGAACAAACTCTTGGCGGTGAGATCGTAGCGGCGCATGGTGCGCGCCATGTGCAGGCGCACTTCGTTCAGGAAGCCGTCGTCGGCGTTGGCCAGCAGTGCAGCATCCACGCTTTGCACCTTGGCGCCATCACCAGCGGTGCGCACGCGCACGATGTTGATTTCGGGGAAATCCACGCGCAGGTGCAGCAACAACAAATCCAATTCGCGCATGGCACGCAGGGCCCACAGATCTGCACCCTTGGCGATCATCCCGGCGCGGTCCACTGGCTCTGCAGCCTCGGGCCCGCACACCAGCAAATCAGCGACACGCTCGTTGCGATGCAATGTCACTTGCGCATAGCGCCCGCGGAAGGTGTCACCGTCTTGTGCCAGTTCGATGCGTGGCAGTTGCACAGCCTTGGCACTCTTGCGTGTTGATGCTGCCACGAGCGCGGCGCTGCGCGCAGCAATGCTGGCGTCGAAAGTCGTCTTGCTGGGGGCTTCATCTACCAAGCCCCACTCTTTGGCTTTGCGGCCTTTCAAGCCTTCGGCGATGGTGCAGAAGATGTCCGCGCGGTCGCGGCGAATGCGGCGCTTGTCCACTAGGCGCGTCAATCCGCCTGTGCCTGGCAGCACTGCCAGCAGCGGCACTTCAGGGAAAGACACTGCACTGTTGCCGTCATCGACCAGAACAATTTGGTCGCAAGCGAGCGCCAATTCGTAGCCGCCACCGGCGGCTGTTCCATTCAGCGCAGCGATGCTGCGCACACCGCTACCGGCGGAAAGATCTTCGATGCCGATGCGTGTTTCGTTAGTGAACTTGCAGAAGTTGACTTTGAAGGCGTGCGTGGACTTGCCGAGCATGTAGATGTTGGCGCCGGCGCAGAAAATGCGCGGCACTGCGGAAGTGAGCACCAAGGCCTTCACCTCCGGATGCTCGAAGCGCACACGCTGCAGTGCATCGGCCAGTTCGATATCCACGCCGAGGTCGTAGCTGTTCTGTTTGAGCAGATATTTCTCGCCGAGGCCTTCGTCTTCTTGCACTTGCAGGGCAAGCGTGGCGACCGGGCCGTCGCAGCGCAGTTGCCAGTGGCGGTACTGTGTCGGCGCGGTCTGGAAATCGGTGAGCGTTCCCGCTGGTGCAGAGATGTCTTCAGCCATGCTGTGGTTGTACCTGCTTCTTCATTCGCGGCAAGCACTATAGTGTGTTGCGCACGAAACGAAACCGCACTATAGTGCCGCCATGCCGAGTCGCTCAAACACCCCCAGCATGGAATTGTCTCGCCTTGGTAAACGCATGAAAGCTGCGCGCGGCGCACTGAACTTATCTCGCGATGCGTTGGCGCAACGATCGGGCGTGTCGGTGCGCTTCATCGCGGAAGTGGAAGCGGGGCGTGGCAACATCAGCGTGCTGAAGTTGTTGGCCATCGCCAAATCTTTGGGCACTACGGGTGCCAACCTTTTAGGTGAAGGCACCGAAGGGCGCAGGCCGTTCATTGTTCTTTGCGGCATGCGGGGCGCAGGCAAGAGTTCGTTGGGCGCTGCCGTGGCCAAGGAATTGGGCGTGCCCTTCTTCGAGCACGACCGCATGGTGGAAGAACGCGCCGGCATGGATTTACGCGAGATTTTTACGGTGCAAGGCGAAGAGTGGTATCGCTCGCAGTCGCGTGCCGCGTTGCGCGATCTGATTGAGCACGAAACCCAACCGCGCGTGATCGCCGCTGCTGGCGGTGTGGTGTTGGACCACGATCTTTGGACCATGCTGCGCGGGCGCACCCATACGGTGTGGTTGTCGGCGCGGGCGGAAGACCACTGGCGCCGCGTGGTCGCGCAAGGCGATCAACGCCCCATGCGCGGGCGGCCCGAAGCGCGCATTGAATTGGAACGCTTGCTGGCCGAGCGCACGCCGCTGTATGCCATGGCTGCCGACAAGATCGATACTTCGCGCATGGGCGAGGTGCGTTCGAAGGCCGCGCTGCGTGGGCTTGCGCAACGCGCCTTCGCTCTTGTCTAGCTGCGCGCTGCTTGCTGAGCGCGGATGAGATTCAGGGCGCTGCCCGCCTTGAACCACCCTTGTTGCTGCGGCGTCATGGTGTGTTGCAGTGAGATCTCTTCGCTGCTCCCATCGCTGTGGTGCAGCACGCAGCGCAGAGCGGTGCCGGGTGCGATGGCCGCCAGCCCGAGCAAGTCCACACGGTCGTCTTCGCGAATTTTGTCGTAGTCCGAAGGGTTGCCGAAAGTGAGCGGCAAGATGCCCTGCTTCTTCAAGTTGGTTTCGTGGATGCGCGCAAAGCTGCGCACGATGACAGCGCGCGCGCCTAACCAACGGGGCGACATCGCAGCGTGTTCGCGGCTGGAGCCTTCGCCGTAGTTGGCATCGCCCACGGCCACCCAGCCCACCCCGCGCGCTTTGTAGTCTCGCGCCACTGCGGCATATTCCGCGCGCTGCCCGCTGAACACATTCAGCCCGCGTCCCACGGCGCCATCGAACGCGTTCTTCGCGCCTAAAAACATGTTGTCGCTGATGCGATCAAGGTGCCCGCGGAAGGCCAGCCACTTGCCGGCGGCGCTAATGGCATCGGTTGTGCACTTGCCCGCTGCCTTCATCAGCACCGGTGCAGCGAGGATGTCTTGGCCGTCCCACGCGTTGAAGGGCTGCAGCAACGCCAGTCGTTGGCTGGCAGGGTCCACTACCACCTTCACACTGGATGTGTCGCGCGGTGGCGCAACGAAGCCTTGTGCGCCACTGGCAAAACCTGCGGCGGGTAGTTCGTCTGCCGTTGGTGCAATGAGGCGTACCTCGGTTCCGTCGGCGCTGCGCAGCGCGTCGGTCATCGGGTTGAAATCGAGGCGGCCGGCCAAAGCCATGGCCATCACAATTTCAGGACTGCTGATGAATGCGCACGTTGCACTGTTGCCGTCGTTGCGCGCTGGGAAGTTGCGGTTGAACGAAGTGATGATGCTGTTCTTTGCGCCTTCGGCCATGCCTTCGCGCTTCCACTGCCCGATGCACGGGCCGCAGGCATTCGCGAGCATGGTCGCGCCCATGGCTTCCAAATCTGCAAGGATGCCGTCGCGCTGGATAGTGGCGCGCACCGCAGTGCTGCCTGGGGAAATGAGCAGTGGCGCTTTCAATGCCACGCCGGCCCTGCGCGCTTGGCGCACTAAGTTTGCGGCGCGCCCTAGGTCTTCGTAGCTGGAGTTGGTGCAAGAGCCGATGAGCGCTGCTGAAAGCTCGGTGGGCCAGTCATTCTTGCGCAGGTCTGCGGCGAAAGCGCTGACAGGCCGCGCGAGGTCCGGCGTGTGCGGTCCCACCACATGAGGCTCCAGTGTGTCCAAATCGATCGTGATCACTTGATCGAAGAACTTCGCTGGGTCTGCGGCGACTTCATTATCGGCGCACAATTCCGTGGCGTGGTTCTCCGCGAGTTGGGCTACATCGGCGCGGCCCGTGGCGCGTAAGTACGCGGCCATGCGAGCGTCGAAGGGGAACACCGAACACGTGGCGCCGAGTTCGGCACCCATGTTGGTGATGGTGGCCTTGCCTGTGCACGACAATGATGAGCAGCCGTTGCCGAAGTACTCGATGATGGCGCCGGTGCCGCCTGCGACGGTGAGCAGTCCCGCGAGGCGCAAGATGACATCCTTCGGAGCGGTCCATCCCGAGAGCTGCCCTTTCAAGTGCACGCCGATGAGTTTCGGGCTGCGCACATTCCAGGCGAGCCCCGCCATCACATCGACTGCGTCGGCCCCGCCGACGCCTATTGCCAACATGCCGAGGCCGCCCGCGTTGGGCGTGTGGCTGTCCGTGCCGATCATGAGCCCACCGGGAAAGGCGTAGTTTTCCAGAACCACTTGGTGAATGATGCCGCTACCGGGTTTCCAGAAACCAATGCCAGCGCGAGCCGAAGCCGTGCGCAGGAATTCGAACACCTCTTGGTTCTCGGCTTCGGCCACAGCGAGGTCGTCGCCGGCGCCGACGCGTGCACGAATGAGATGGTCGCAGTGCACCGTCGTTGGTACTGCCACGCTTTCGAGCCCGCCCGAGAGGAACTGCAGCAAGGCCATCTGTGCGGTGGCGTCTTGCATGGCCACGCGGTCAGGGCGCAAGTCCAAGTTGCTCTTGGCGCGCGTCAACGCTTGGTCTGCAGGGTCGAGGTGCGTGGCCAAGATCTTCTCGGCCAGTGTCAAGGCGCGGCCGAGGCGCGTGCGCGCCGCGGCGTGGGCCGCAGCTTGGCGAGAATAGAGACGGGTGATGGCGCTGGTGCAGTCAGGCGAATGCATGGGCTCTCCTCGTGAAGCGTGTGCGCTGGACCATAGCGCGAGCGCGGCCGAACTTCATCTCCGCTGCGCGTGTCAGGCTGGGCGCGAACGCACGCCCTCGGGCGTAGCGAAAATCGCACGCGCGCACATCCCCAAGAACAGGCCGTGCTCAACCACGCCGGGGCGCAGGTCCAGAGCCGCAGCCAAAGCCGCGACATCACTGATGCCGTTGGCAAAGTGCAGGTCAACGATGACATTGCCGTTGTCGGTCAGTTGCAAGTCGCCGGTTTGGCCTGCGCGGGGCAGTGGCCGGGCGCCCAAGCTCTCGAAGAAGGGCAGGTGCGAGCGCCATGCGAAGGGCACCACTTCCACTGGCACTGGCGAGCGCGTGCCCAAGCGGGGCACATCTTTGGTGTGATCGGCGATGACGACAAAGCGCCGCGCTATCGAGGCCACCATCTTTTCGCGCAACAGCGCGCCGCCGAGGCCCTTGACCAGATTCAATTGCGGGTCGACTTCGTCGGCACCGTCGATGGCGATGTCTAACCACTGGCGGCTCTCTAAAGCCACCAGCGGGATTCCTTCGGCACGGCACTGCGCCACGGTGCGTTCGGATGTGGGCACGCCTGTGATGTCCTTGAGGCTGCCGCTGCGCAACTTCGCGCCGAGGCCGCGCAGCAGCCAAGCGACGGTCGATCCTGTGCCTAGACCCAAGCACATGCCGCTGCGCACTTCATCCAAGGCTGCCAGTGCCGCTTGCTCTTTGAGCGCTTCGAGGTCCATGAGCGTGATTGTAGTCATGGCGGCGCTCTTGGTCACACTTGCGATTCCTTGCCATGATATGCAGCGATGCGTTTGAGCGTGCTCACATGGAATGTGCATAAAGGCCTCGGCCTTCTGGGGTCGCGGCCGGCGTTTCGCGAGTTAGCTGCGGCGTTGGCAAAATCCGACTCCGATTTGGTGTGCTGCCAAGAAGTTCTGCAAGCGGTGGGGCGCACGCCGCAGGATCGCGTGCTCGCGGCGGCGCTCGCGCACCACAGCCGCTTCACGGGGCACGCCAAGTGCGCGCGCGGGATTCACGGCTTGGCCACCTTCTGCGACTGGCCCATTTCGCGTCACAATCACGAAGACATCAGCACCAACCGCTTCGAGCGCCGCGCCGTGCTGCATGTGCGCGTTCATCCGCGCGTTGGCGAAACCCTGCATGTCTTCAATGTGCACTTCGGGCTGACGCGCAAGCAGCGCAAGCTTCAGGCCGAACGCCTAGCCGCGCTCATCGCGCACTGTGTGAAACCCGAGGAGCCCTTCATCGCCATGGGGGACTTCAACGACTGGGACAAACGCATCGAGCAGCACTTGACGCAGACGATCGGCGCGCACAACGCGCTGGCGCATCTGCATCAGAGCGAGCGCCGCACCTTCCCGGTGCGCAGGCCCCTATTCGCGCTGGACCGCATTTACTACCGCGGGCTCGAAGTGGTCGAGAGCAATGTGCTCAGGGGCGCCCCATGGACAGGACTTTCCGATCACCTTCCGCTCCGCGCCGTCTTCAACCTGCCGCGTTAGTGCTCCGCGCGAGCTTGGGGGCTACGCGCTCCGCTTTGGCCCCCGCACAGATTGTCATGCTGTTGGAGGGTGGCGCGGGCAGGCGTAGAGTCTGGTCCCTAATGGCGGCCGCTGCGCACGCCTGGAGCAACCATGCCTACTTTCATGTCCGTCCTGACGCTTTTGTTGGTTCTTTTCAGCGCCCCTTCCACCGCCCGCTTCGATGAGGGCATGTGGACCTACGACAACCTGCCTCTGAAGCTGCTGAAGGAGAAGTACAACTTCGAACCCAGCGCTGAGTGGCTGAATCAGGTGCGCTCTTCGTCGGTGCGCGTTTCTACCGGCGGCTCGGGCTCGTTTGTTTCTTCCACCGGTTTGATCATGACCAACCACCATGTGGCTTTGGAACTGGTCAACAAACTCAGCACGACCAACAGCGACTTTGTGAAGTCGGGTTACCTCGCCAAGACTCACGCCGATGAATTGAAGTGCCCAGACGCGAATGTGCGCGTGCTGATGAAGATCGTGGATGTCACCGAGCGCTTGGAAGCTGCAGTGGGCACCCTGACTGGCGCGGAAGCCAATAAGGCGCGCACAGCGGAAACCAACGCGATCAAGACCGAACTGGAAACCGATGGACTGAAGGTCGAGATGACCACGCTGTACAGCGGCGGTCGTCAGGTGGCTCACTGCTACAAAATCTGGAACGATGTGCGTTTGGTGTTCGTGCCAGAAATGGCAATCGCCTACTACGGCGGCGACTGGGACAACTTCTGCTATCCGCGCTACTGCTTAGATGTAGCCTTCCTGCGCGCTTACGAAAATGGCAAGCCCGCTGACACCAGCGCCACGCACCTGACTTGGAACAGCGCTGGCCCTTCGCAGGACGAATTGGTGTTTGTTTCTGGCCACCCAGGCAGCACCGGGCGCCAGATGCCCTACTCCAAGATGCTGTTCGAGCGCGATGTCTACAACCCCACCATCATCAGCTTGCTGCGTGCCAACGAAATGGCGATTTGCGGCTACGCGGGCGACAATGCCGAGCGCAAGTTGGCCACCCTCGACGAACTTTTCGGCGTGCGCAACTCGTTGAAGGCCTTCGAAGGCCATCAGGTGGGTGCGATGGATCCGTCATTGCTCGCACGCAAGAAGACTGAAGAAGATGCGCTGCGGACAGCATGCAAAGACGATGCTGCGGTGATGGCGGCTTACGCCACCCTCGATCGCGTCATGGAAGCCCGTGGCAAGATGCTGCCGCTGTTGATGTTGCCGCGCATCGCCCAAGGCATCTTCGCCGGCCCCGTTGACGCTGGCGATGAACGCGAGCGCAACAATCTTGCTGCGTTGCTGCACTACGGCCGCGAACGCCTTGGCAGCGAAGACGCCATTGTCAAGCAGTTCTTGGGCGACAAGCAGCCGTCGGAAGCGGCGACAGCACTCATCGGAACCAAGGAAGAGCTCGATAGCTTCAAGGCCGCTGTGAAGGCGCGTGTGCAGCCCCTGACGGGTGAGTTCAGCAAGCTGGCTGCCGACGAATCCGCGGCCAACACTTTGATCGCGAAGGCGCGCTTCAAGGTCTATGGCACCAGTCTTTACCCCGATGCCACTTTCACTCTGCGCCTGTCGTTCGGCGAAGTGAAGGGCTACGAGCTGGGCACCACGCTGGTGCCGTGGCGTACCACGATCGGCGGCCTTTTCGGCAAGGCTTCAGAGTTCGATGACAAGGCACCCTTCGAAGTGCCCGCCTCTTGGCGTGCAGCGCAAAGCACCTTGAACATGAACACGCCCTTCGACTTCGTCTCCACCTGCGACATCACCGGCGGCAATTCCGGTAGCCCAGTGGTGAATCGCAAGGGTGATGTGGTGGGCCTGATCTTCGACGGCAACATCCAGAGCTTGCCCAATCACTACGTGTACGACGAGAAGGTCGCGCGCAGCGTTTCGGTAGACACCGCCGCAATCTCGGAGGCGTTGCTAAAGGTGTACAAGGCAACCAGCCTCGCGGCAGAACTCGGCTTGAAGTAAGTTCGGCGCGCTGAGCGCCAGTGCGAGTGGCTCGGGCTGAAAAGCTCGGGCCATTCTGCGTTTTGGAGAGTGCTGCACCCTGTGCGAACGCGAAGGCTAGCTCAGGCGTTCGCGCACGAAGCACTCAAGCAGCGGTACTTCGTGCAGGCCTTCTGCGCTAAGGCCGCCAAAGTGCGTCTCGCTGAACATCACGCCGCGCAAGCGGGCCAGTGCGAGTGCTCCTTGGTCGAATGGCACGCGCTGCAACTGCGACTTGTGTGCGCGCACCGCTGCGAGCTTGCGCGCTTCCGTTTCGGGTGTGAAGTGCAGCAGTGTGTTGATGGCCGCACGGGGGTGCTGGAACCATGGGCCTTCGAAAGTCCAGAGTTCAGGGCTCCACGCTGCAGCCTCTGCGCTGGCTTGCGCTGATGCCAGAGACCGTGCTTGTTGCAGCGCAGCCTCCAGAGTGAAGCGCGTGAGGCGATGGGTGGGGTGCGGGTCTTGAGCCGACGGCAGCAGAATCCATGCGGGCTGTATGTGCGCCAACAATTGGGCGCAGCGCGCGACATCATCGGCTTCGAGTGCCCCTGTGTCGTAGCAGCGCGCACGCAAAAAGTGAGCATGGCAACCAAGTAGGCGTGCCTCCTCTTGCACCTCGGACTCGCGTAGCGCAGCAACGGCAGCCGGGTCTGTCAGCCCGCGCACGGGGGAGCGCGCCCCTGTGGTGCAGCACAGGATGTGCGCGTCCGCTGTGGCGCACAGCGCGAGCAAGGCCCCGCAAGAAATACTGGCGTCATCCGGGTGAGGCGAAGCGCACAGCACTGGGCCGGGCGCATTCAATGTGCGCAACACTTCGAAGCTGCAAGCGGCGCGATCATCCACCTGCCGTGTTAGTTGTGCTGCGGCGGCAGCATCGAGAATCACCAGTGCGTCTGGGTGCATGCGGACGAGGCTTGCGGGGCAAGCGGAATCGACCGCACCTTCCAGCATCTGCTGCACGGCAAGGGCTTTGCTGGTGCCAGTGGCTAACAGCACCAAGCGTCGGCTTTGCAATAACTCTCGAGGACCAGTGGTGAGGGCTCGTGACCCGCGAAAGGCATCTGCGAAGCGGCCTGTCTGCGTCCGCAGTGTGTCCGCGTGCAGCGCGACGACATGGGCGCCAGCAGAAAATGGCGTGCCTGGTTCGTTGAAAGCGATGTGCCCGTTGGTGCCGATGCCGGCGAATTGGAAATCGGCCGGTTCGCGTGCGCGCAAGGCAGCCAAGCGCGCAGCGGCATCGCTGCCACAGGCATCGATCATGTTCAAGCGCAGGGTTGGTTGCGTGCCCGCAAACAGAGCTTCATGCAGCTCCAGCGCCATGGAGCCGGCTTCATCGGGGCGCACACCTTCGTACTCGTCGAGGTGCGTGAACTCCGCGTGTTGCAAGAGCTGCTGCTGCTGGCGCAAGTGCGCAAAAACCGGCGCAAAAGTGCGTCCCGTGGCCAGTCCAATGCGCGCATCGGGCTGCGTGAGCAGTGCGCGCAGCAATTCATTTGCGGCTAGCAGTGCAGCACTCGCAGCGTCGGCGCACACGCACACTTCAAGTCTGTTGGCCCCAGTTAGCCACGATCTCGCGCTTGCAGCAGTGCTCACGCGCAAATCATGCCCAGCGCAACTGTTTCCATCCAGTGCCCGCGTAAACTGCCGCCATGAACTGGATGCGCATAGGTGCTGTGATGGCGGCGTTGGCTGTGACGACTGGAGCACTTGGAGCGCATGCGCTGACTGCGCAGCTCGCAAGCAGCGGGCACACAGAACACTGGAAAACAGCGGTGCAATACCAATTTGCTGTGATCCCGGCGCTTTTTCTACTGGCATTTGTGCGCGCACCGCGCATCTGCGGGCCAGCTTTGCTCAGCGGGTGCTTGTTTTTCAGCGGTTCCCTTTACGCGTTGTGCCTCGGAGGGCCCAAATGGCTCGGTGCAGTTACCCCTGTGGGCGGTGTTCTGCTGATTCTGGGACACCTCTCGCTGGTTTTCGCAAAGCGACTTGCGTCCGAGCCCTCTGCAAAGGAGCGAGGCGAAGTCCCTAATTGACAGCGGTTTGCGTTGATCCGCGGTGGTCGGCCATCGACGCAACACAGCAGCCTTTAAAAATTGTGGAAAATTGTGTTGAGAGATGGTGGAAAAAGCTGCGCCGTGTGTGCATACTTTCCATGTCGCTGCTGCCTCGAAGGCACGGTGGGCCGAAACTTTCGGCGAATGAAGCGAGAGTGTGTCGTGCGCGCGAAGAGACTTACGAAGTGATTCCAAGCAGTATTGATGGTCTGAACATCGTCAGGTTCATCCTTGATGTCCACGAGATCGGCGGCGCCGTTCTTGATGTGGATGTCTTGGACCGCACTTTGGCGCGTCGGCATCCGGTGACCATCCACAAGCTCTTCATGACTCCGCGCGAAGCATGCGGCTGGACCGAAGTCGTAGGCAGCAGCACCATCAGTTACCACCCGATTCAGTACCGCCTCGACCGCATCCAACAGGATCGCGAGTTGCTGATGGCGCGCATTCGTAACACCCTTGCCTCTGTGGTGTATGCCCACGACATCGACCTAGTCGCAAACCATGTGCCCGAAATCGCATCCGGGGTTTTGGTTAGCCGCATCGCTAAGGAAATGGGGCTTCCTCTGTTTGTCCAGTTCCATGGCGGTGAGATTCCGCGCATGCGCTTCAGTGCCGACCATCAGCTGATGGTGGATACGGTGGTGCGAAACCTCAACGAATCTGCCCGGCTTGCTGACGCGGTTGGTGCCGTCAGCGATTCCGCCGGCAAGATCTTCAAAGTGAATTCGCACATCAACCTTTGGACCGGCGCGGATGCCGATTTTTACGACCCGAGTTCGGTTCAAGCAGGGTTTGTGCGCGATCGTTTGGACCTTGCAGTTGATGTACCTACCGTCGTATTGCCTGCGCGCATCGTGATCGAGAAGGGCCACAAGATTCTGCTAGATGCCGCACGCGTCCTCGCTGAACGCAATGTGCCCTTCAATTTGGTATTCGTCGGCTCTGCACGCGAAGACATCAAGCGTCAGTTGGATGCTTGCGTCATGGAGTATGGGTTGTCAGGCATGGTGCACACCATCCTGAATGCTACGCAGCATGAAATGCGCTACATCTACCGCGATAGCGACATCGTTGTGCTACCCGGATACCACTTCGAAGGTTGCCCTCGTTGCCTCTTGGAAGCGCAACTGATGGAGAAGCCTGTGGTGGCTTCCGATTCCGGCGGCACCCGCGAGTCCTTCCGCGATGGGGAAACTGGCTTGCTCTTCTCCGTGGGAGATGTGGGCCAGCTTGCCACGAAGCTCGAAAAACTCCTGCGCGATCCGCTCTTGCGTGAGCGCATGGGCAAGGCCGGGCGTGTGTTCGTCAAAGATCGTTTCAATCTGGAAGCGTTGGCGGCCCGCCACGAGCGTGTCTACTTGGACTTGCTCCGTCGCCCAGCCGCTGTGGTTGCCTGACGATTAGCTGCGGCGCGTTTTTCGATGCGGCTCACGCCGCGTGCGCGTTTCCTCGCGGCATCAGACGGTAATGCGCTGCCCGCGAGTTGCGCTTGGCTACGCGCAGTCTTCAAAGCCGAGCTGAGTTCCTTGCGCCACTGGGGTGCACGCTGCGCCAAGTCTGCGATTTTTGCCTGCACAGCGGGGCCCAACTTCACGCCATGCGCACCAGCGATTTCTGCTAAGCAAACAAACACATCCGCGAGCTCGCCAGCCAGGTCCGCTTTCGAAAGCGGTTTGCCGTAAGCGTGGCGATCCAGCAGCAGCTTGGCCACTTCGCCGCACTCTTCAGCGAGGGCGGTGGCTTGCCCCAGCGGCGGATGTTGCAAGCCACGAAGCGTGCGGCGTAGCTGCGCGCAGGCAAGGTCGATGGCAAGGGCTTGAGTCATGACTTCCTCCGGAAACGGAATAGCTGCGAGGGTTTGAAACTGGTGTATTGCAGTGGTGGGAGCGTTTCGCAGCGCGCAGCGGCGGCGATTGCCTGCTCGATTTCCTTGGCTTCGATCGGGTCGGATTTCCACACCACCAACGAGCCTCCGATTTTTAATGCGGGGACCGCGCATTTGAGGGATTCGCGCAACGAGCCCACAGCACGGCAGGTGATTACATCGCAGCGGTTTGCGAGGCTGCCAGCGACCATGTCCTGCATGCGTGCGTGTTGCAATTTGATGTTGTCTGCAGGCAGCCCGGTGAGCGCGCGGCGCACCGCTTCGAGCTTGCGGCCGCGGCTCTCGACGAGGTGCACTGTCCAGGTGGGCCACACGAGTCCTATGACCACGCCCGGAAAACCGCCGCCGCTGCCGTAGTCGGCGAGGCACGCGTCGGCGGGCAAGGGATATTCGCGCAGATGCAAGCCGAAGGCGAGTGCATCCAGAACCAGCCGCGTGGCGGCTTCGTCCTCGGTGCGAACGGCGGTGACATTGGTCATGGCGTTCTCAGCCAAGATGGCGCGGACATAGCGTTGCAGCAGTTCGCACTTGACCGAGGTCAGTTCGACGCCGAACGCAGCAGCAGCAGGAATGAGCTCTTTTTCAGTGAAATTCATAGGGCCTTGCGTCTCGTGGAGGGCGGAGTCTATCGTGGGGCGCGGCGTAAGCACCGCGGCCCTGCAATTTGCGGGCATGGAGACAATATGCGCAACTCAATGATGCTCGGTTTGATGGTGGCGTTGATGGCAGTTTCGGTGGTGGCTCAAGCGGAAAAAGCACCGGAGCGCCGCTTCGGTTTTGCGAAGCCCGTCAAGCTGAGCGCCGAGTCCGAAGTGTATGGCGCCGAATTGAAAGCGCTGCCGCTGGTGGACCTCGCCAAAGTCGTCGCCGCACCAGCAGTGTGGAAGGGCCGCACGGTCCAAATGCGCGGCACGGTGGCTTCAGTCTGCACCAAGAAGGGCTGCTGGATGATGGTCGGCAGCACCGCGCAGAATGTGCGCGTCGGTTTCAAGGACTATGGATTCTTCGTGCCCTTCGATGTCGCGGGGCGCGATGTGGCAGTTGAAGGTGTCATTGATGTGCGTGTGGAGACCGAAGCGGAACGCCGGCACTATGCTCAAGATGCAAAGAAGAGCGCCGAAGAAATTGCGGCCATCAAGGGCGACAAGACTGTCATCTCTTTCATCGCGGACGCAGTGCAAATCGGCAAGCTGCCGACGGCTCCTGCGGAAGCCAAGGTCGAAATCGCAGTTGGCGAAAAGCGTGCCGAAGGTGGGCCAGTGTGCCCCGATGTGAAGCCTGCCGAAGGCTGCGGCGGTTGCGCCAAGAAGGTCGAAGGCGCAAAGCCAGTTGAAGGTGAGAAGAAGGCCGACTGCGGCGGTTGCACCAAGAAGGTCGAAGGCGCAAAGCCTGCCGAAGGCGAGAAGAAGGCCGACTGCGGCGGTTGCGCCAAGCCCGTCGGCGGCAACTGAAGATTAGGCTTTTCTCACCTCAAACTTGAAGGTGAGGTTCTTGCGACCCCGTTGCACTTTGAGTTGCAGCGGGGTTGCTGGTCTTTTAAGCGAGAACATTTCGTGCACTTGCTCGAGGCCTGTGACAGCCTTGCCGTCCACTTGCAGCAGGCGGTCGCCCTTCATGAGTCCATTCTTGGCGCCGTCACCGGAGTCGCTCAACTCAGAGATCACGACGCCTTGATCGACCGCAGCCACACGCGCGCCGAGGTAAAAGAACGGCCCTTCCACCCCGCGCTCTGAAGTGCGCGGCATGGACTGGCGTGCGTCTTCGGCAAACTTTGGCTTCGGGCCATCGCCCAAGCGGCGCACAGCGCGATAGGCGAGGCGTGTGATGCGCGTGAGATCAACAGCGTTGATCTTGTCGGCGTCGTCGGCGGGGGTGTGATAGTCCGCGTGCTCGGCGGTGAAGAAAAACAATGCGGGCACGCCGATGGCATAGAACGAATCGAAATCGCTAGGCCCGCGGCCGCCACCGTGCAATTCTAGGGCGAACGCGAAGGGCTTGTTCACTTCGCGCAAGATGGATTCAAAATTCGAGCCTGAGTTCAGCCCGCCTACGAACAAGTATTGATCACGACTGCGGCCGATCATGTCCAAGTTCAGCATCGAAGTGAGTTGTGTCACTGGGACTGTGGGGGCCTTGCACCACGCTTTGCTGCCCACCAGCCCCAGTTCTTCGCCGGAGAACGCTAGGAAGAGGACGCTGCGCTTAGGCGGCTTCGCGGCCAGAGCTTCGATCAGTTCGAGGAGCGCACTGGTGCCAGAAGCGTTGTCGTCGGCGCCGTTGTGCACTTGGCCGCGCCCCGCCTCGCCGCTGCGCGAACCGAAGGCCCCGATGCCCACGTGGTCGTAGTGCGCTCCGACGACCACATGCTCCTTGCGCAACGCGGCATCACTGCCAAGGACGATGCCGCAAATGTTGCGGCACACTTTGTTGAGCGCTGGGAACTTGTTCTCGTAGCCCTTGTTGTCGCCTGCGGGCTTCAGGCCGTGCTGCTTCATGACCTTGATGATGCGTTCGCCCACAAGCGCGATTTCATCCGAGCCTGTCACGCGGCCCTTCAGTTCGTCACTGGCCAGCCAGCGCAGGTGCTCCATCACACCTTCGCTGCTGATGAGCTTCTCGCCATCATCCAGCGGGTCTTGCGCGCACAGAGGGAGAACGAAAAGGCACAGCAGACCAATTTGGAGAGTTCTCATGGCGTTTTCTACGGCGGAAGTGGTGGTGGGCGTGTTAGGGGGGCGGCGCGGGTCAAGGTCTGCCACATTGCAGATGGCAATAAGCATATGCGCTCGACGCGCATCCCGCGCGGGCTTGACGCGCACTCTGCGCGGTTGCACATTGGGCCTGTGGAGCCCCGGATGCACTTTTTCTCCTGCGTTGCGTTGCTGCTGCTGATGCTGTTTTCTGCTTGTGCCACGGACCCCGAAACCCCTGAGGTTGTGGGCCCAGCAGAAATCCCTCTGCCGTTGGTGGCGCGCAAGCCCCTACCACTGCCTGCGGTGACACGCGCTTCGTGGGTGGTGCGCACCACGCTGAAGGACCGTGCCAGCGTGCAGCGCATCGTCGATCAAGCCGCGGTGGCTGGCTTCAACAGTCTGTTCGTGCAAGTCCGCGGGCGTGGCGATGCGTGGTTCCAAGGTGGCGTTGAGCCTGTTGCGGCGCCCCACGCCGCGGGGAGTTTCGACCCGTTGGAAGAACTGCTCGCATTCGCGCACGCACGCGGCATCGCCGTCCATGCGTGGGTGAACGCCAATCTGGTGGCGGATGTGCAAGCCATGCCCACGGACGCAAAGCACTTGGTGAACGCCCATCCAGAATGGTTGCAGTTGCCTGAATCGTTGTGTGCGGAATTGCTGCTGCTGGACACCAAGCACCCAGTGTTCCGCGAGCGCTTGGTGCAACATGCGCGAGAAAACCACGCGAGCGTCGAAGGTCTGTTCGCAGACCCCGCCATTCCCGAATACCGCGCACATTTGGTGTCCGTGGTGGCAGATCTTGCCGCGCGCTATCCGCTGGAAGGCATTCATCTCGACTACATCCGTTATCCGGGGCCCACTTGGGGCTACAGCGCCGCAGGTTTGGCCGCACTGCGCACAGACACGATCGCGCGGATGTCAGCGGCAGATCGTCGCGAGCACGAGGCTGCTTTGGCCGCAGATGTTTCCTTGGTCGCGCGGCGTTTCCCGCAGCGCTTCCAGCAGTACCGGCGCGACGCGGTGAATAGCATGGTGGCTGAAGTGCGGGCACGATTGAAGCAAGTGCGCCCCGATGTGTTGTTGAGTGCAGCAGTGTTTCCAGACCCTGCCAGTTGCCGTGAGCGGCAGTTCCAAGACTGGCAGTTATGGCTGCGTGAAAACTGGATTGATGTGGCTTGCCCCATGAACTACGCCGTGGAGCGCGGCGCGTTCGAGCGCGCATTGACTGCTGAACTGGTGCAACATCCCCAGCGCATTTTCGTGGGCGTGGGTGCCTGGCGTCTCGAAATGCCCGAGGTGATTCGGCGCATGGCACTGGTGAACAGCCATCAGGTCGGAGGTGTGATCTTATTTTCGCATGGTGGGCTTGAAGAAAAGCCCGGTGCCTTTGAGCTGTTGGGTGACGCGGCACGCAAGGCCGTGACGCAGTGAATAGAGCGTGTTGCACGCCGAGGTGAAAAAGATGATCAAGACACTTCTTGTAGTTTGCTCTGTGTTGTCGGCGCTGCCTGCTCAGACGACGGAGATCCTGAGTGTGTTCGGTGGCGGCGAGCGCAGCACCAGTGTGCCGAGCTTGCAGCAGTGCATTGGCATCGAACTCGGGTCGCGCGTAACCACGCCCGAAGAAGTGCTGCAGTATGCGGCAGCAGTAGCGGCTGCATCACCACGGGTGGCACTGGTAGAAGTCGGGCGCACCACTTTGGGCCGCCGCTTGGTGCATGCGCTGATTAGTTCGCCTGCGAATCTGAAGCGTCTCGACGCCATTGCGACGGCCCATCGCACCATGTTGGAGCAGGGAACAGCGGCGGCGGACGACTTGCCAGTCCATTTGCTGTTCGGCATGAGCGTGCATGGCAACGAACCTTCAGGTGTTGAGGCAGGGCTGGGTTTGCTGTGGCATTTGGCTTCGTCCAAGACAGCAGAAACAGAGAGTGTGCTCGATGCTTGCGTCATCGAAATCGCACTCGACATGAACCCCGACGGGAGAGGGCGCTTCACCGCAGGGCTGCGCGACCGCGGCCAGTGGAACGGCGAAGAGAAGCGTGGGTCATTCGCCCATGCAGAACCCTGGCCCAGCGGCCGCGGCAACGGCAACTGGTTTGACATGAATCGCGATTGGCATCTGCAAACGCAGCCGGAATCGAAGGCCCGAGTGGCGCGTTGCGTGCAGCATCCGCCGCAAGTCATCGCCGATTTTCATGAAATGGGCAGCGACGATGGGTACTACGCTGGCACACCTGCGGGGCCACCACGCAACATGCAGCAAACACCAGAAACAGCGTCAACGCTGGAGCTGTTGGGCAAAGCCATCAGCGCGGCCCAAGAGGCTCGCGGGCAGAGCCTGTGGACCGCAGATCGCTTCCCGGCGGATTTCCCCGGGTACGGCGGCGCGTGGGGCAGCTTCAGCGGGGCTGCGTGCCTCACATTAGAGCAGGCCGGGGCAGGCGCGGGCACTGTTGAGCGCAGCGACGGATCTGCGTTGACATTTGCAATGGCCGCAGCGAATCATGCTGCCACGGCACTCGCATTAGTGCGCGCGGCGGCAAAAGAGCGCCCGCAGATTCACGAGCGCTTTGCTGCGCACAGTCGGCGCGTGCAAGAAATCGCGGCGCGCGAGGCGCACCCGGATTTCATTTTCGCAGCACTGGCTGATGCGAGTGCTTTGCGCCTGCTGGCCGAGACGCTGCAACGCAACGGCATTACCGTGATGCAACTGCGCGAGGCGCAGAACTTGGAAGTGCGCGGCCTCGCGACGGAAGCTGCAACGACGCACAGTTTCGCGGCGGGCAGTCTGGTGGTGAGCTTGAAGCAAGCGCGCGCGCCACTGGTGCGCACGCTGTTGGATCCGCTGTTGCAACAAGATGACGAGTTCTTCGCTGCAGAGAACTCACGCGAAGCTGCGGGCAATAAGCCCGAGCAATACGACATGAGTGCGTGGTGCTTGCCGCCGTTGTTTGGCGTGCCTGGCTGGCGCTCTGCCGCTTTGGCCGCTGAGAAGTTGCAGCCGTGGGCCCCTGTGCAGCCGACGCCGGCTGAGGCAGTTGCTGCGCCGCTGGCGTGGGTGAGCCGCGACAACGGGCTGAAAACCACGCGTGCGGCGGTGAGTTTGCTGCAATCTGGCGTACGACTGCGTTATGCGCCCTTCGAGTTTGTCGCGGAAGGCGGCGTGCATGCTGCTGGCAGCATCGTGGCTCTGCGCGAACGCAACACGGATGCTGCGGCGCAAGCGCTGTTGCAAGCGGCGGTCGCAAGCGGCTGGATGCAGCCGCTGCGTAGCACGCAAACTGAGCAAGGGCACGATGTTGGTTCGTGGCGCACGCGTGCGCTGCTGGAGCCCAAGATCGCACTGTTGGTTGGAGAAGACACCGACTCCACTTCAGCGGGGGCCGCGGGCTGGGTGTTGCACACAGCCGCAGGGTTGCCCGTGGTGCGTTCTCGTACGAGCGACTTGGCGCGCGTGTTGGCGGATGCCACCGTGCTGGTCCTACCAGATGGCCGTTATGCCAAGGGTTTGCCGAAGGAAGCGCTCGAAGGATTCCTCGGCCGCGGCGGCGTCGTCATTGCATTCGCCGGTGCCGTGAAGGCGTTGGCCAGCAAAGAGTGCGCGCTACTGAACCTCAAGCCCACGAAGTTGCTGGAGCCAGCCGACGGTTTCAACGGAGTGATAGTGAACAGCGCTGTGACGCCAGAGCATTGGCTCACCTACGGCATGGAAAGCGCTGGCGCATGGTTGCTGCGGGGCGACGCGCTCTTCAGTCTTCCGGATGCTGAATCCAAGGTGCGGGTCTTAGTGCGGCCGAATGGAATCCTCAGCGGGCATGCGGGCAAACGCCTGCGGGATGCGCTCGTGGCGCTGCCGCTAGTCATGGAAGAGAGCGTGCACGGCGGGCGCATCGTCGCGTTTTGCAGCGACCCGTGTTTGCGCGGAGCCAGCCCTGTGGCGTGGCGGCCGTTGCTCAACGCGATTCTGCTGGGGCCAACTCTCGCGCGCGAGTAAGTGCACCGTTGGCAACAAGCGCCAAGAATGCCTACCACCAACGGTGTTTTTGCGCGTCAGGGAAGTGCTGCGCCAAGAAATCCGAAACGCGTGCTTCATCAGGGAACATGAAGTGCAGCAGCAAGAACTGTTCCAGTTCGCGGGCCATAGTCGAGGCATCCGCGAAGCGCCGTTCGGGGTCTGAGTCGGTGGCTTGCAAGATGATGGCGGCAAGTGGCGGGGCCACCTCGCTGAGGTGCTCGCTGACGCTGCGCTGTTCTTGGTGCTCGTCTGCAAGCAGCGATTTGAGTGCGCGAGTGCTGCCCACATTGTGCGCCAACCTTCCTGTCAGCATCTCGAATAAGACCAGCCCTACCGAGTAAATGTCCGAGCGCCGATCGGTGCCGCGCCGGTGCACTGCTTCAGGCGCCATGTAAGGGAACTTGCCCCAAATGATGTTGCCTTCGTCGTCCACGCGCGAAGTCGTGGCCTTGGCAACGCCGAAATCCGTCAGCTTGGGGATGCCGCGAAAGCTGACAAGGATGTTGGACGGGCAAATATCGCGATGCACGATGCCGATGTGGCGCCCTTCGCGCGAGTGCTTGTTGTGAGCGTAGTTCAGGCCGTGCAGAACCCTCGCGGCGATGTACACAGCGATGTCCACCGGCATGGGAACACCTTTGGCTTGCAATCGTTCGGTCAATTGCAGCACCGAAGTGCCGAAGACATGCTCCATCACGATGAAGTGTTCGCGGCGCGTGCGCCCTAGCTGGAACGCCTGCACGATGTTGGGGTGGATGAGGTTGGCCACCAAACGGGCTTCGTCGGTGAACATCTCCAAAGTGCGCTGATCCTTCAGTTTCTCGGTGAGGATCATCTTGATGGCGACCAGTTTGCTGAAACCGGCGTAGCCGGTCTTCTCGGCCAACCAGACTTCGCCCATGCCGCCTTTGCCTAAGAGGCGCACAAAACGGTAGCGACCGCTGGAATGCATCACGCGGCCTGTGCCGCGTTTCCAGCGAGCGAACAAATCAGTGATCCAACGGGGCCAGCGCATGGCGGCGGATTGTAGAAGGGCGCGGTCCGGTCACCAGCATTGACCGAAGCGGCTGGGCGTCCTTATCATCCCGCCGCCGGAGCGTTCGTCGCGCCGCCACCATGAGCGCAACCAAACCAAGTCTTTTGATTCCACCTGCTTGCACTGTTGCGGGCTATGCAATCGGACTCATCAGCGGCGGAGCGCCGCTGACTGGGACTCTGGCTGCGTGCATAGCAATGCTCGCATGCAGCACTGCGCTGCTGCAAGCCAGCGTCTTTGTGTGGACCGGCAACCGCGTGGTCAGCGTCATCACTGCGTGCCTCTTTGGTTTGCAACCTCTGGCGCTCAGTGTCTGGAGTGGGCCAGAGGCACTCGAATCCGCAGGTGCGCTTTTATTCAGCTTGGCTTCACTCCGTCTGCACACTGAAGCACTGCGTCTGCGCAGCGCGGGCGTTGCGGGGCATCAGGTGGAGCTGTCAGCGCTGCTCTGCGTGGGTGCGGGCGCGTGGCTCAGCCCCTTTGCTTTGGCGCTGCCGACACTTTGGTTGTTGACCGAAGCAGTGTTTCAAGGCGGCGCCCCCACGCGACGCGGATGGGTGCTGGCTGTAGGTGGTTTGGGCTTGGCGCTGTGGGCTGGGGCGCAAAGCCCAGCGAATCCGGAGCAGGTCGTTGGGTCGTTGGCGGCGTTGGCCACCGCTGCTGGAGCGCCGTTATCGGAACTCGAAACGCACGCCGGTTTGCTGACAGGCATCGTCATCGGCGCCGGAGTGCTCGCGCTGTGTGCTGGCCTCTGGCGCAGAGCCGCGCATCCGCGTTGGCTTCTGCTGCACACAGCTTTCGGCCTTGGTTGGTTGGCAGTGATGACTTTGGTGGCGCTGCCCGCGGGCAAGCTCAGCCCGCTGGCTGCGATTGGGCCGTGTTTCTTGCTGCCGGCATGGGCGTGGCGCGTGTTGTTGCTGACGCCTCCAGGGCGAAGCGAAGCGGCGCGGCGCGGTAGCGGCGCTGATGGCATGGCAAGTGCGGCACCGCTGGTGCAAGCGTGGCGCGAGCCCGCTGCGCCAGCAGTTGTCAACGTCGCGCCGCAACCCATGGAAATGCCAGCAGACGAGCCAGTGGCCTCTGCAGCGCAAATCCGCACACGGGTAGAGGCAGCAGTGGCCGCAGCCGTGGAAACATCAGTAGCGAGCCTGCTGAGCGCCGTCGCCGAACAGCGCGGCGTGCCGCGGCCAGCAGCAGCGAATGCGCAACGCGATGCAGCGCGCGAACGTTGGATGGAAGACACGCGCCGCACTGCTGCGGGGGCGCTGGTGGCGGCCGATGTGCAAGCCAATTTGCGCGAAGGTGTGTTCGCCACTTTGTTGCAGCCATTTTTGGGGCAAGGCGTGCGGGTGCTCGAAATCGCGCCGAGTGTCTACACATCCATGCTCGCTGGGGCCTGTGGCGAATTGGTTTGTGTCGACACTTCTCCATTGGTGTTGGAACAAGCGCGCCGCGGTTTGCCTGCGGGCGCTCGCGCATTGTTGGTCTTGGGCGAAGGCTCTGCCACTGCGGCACTACCTGACGCCAGTTTCGATTTGGTGTTTTCTGCTGAAGCGCTGGTGTGGTCCGATGCCGCGCGCAGTTTTCGTTTGCTGTTGGAAGTGCAGCGCGTGTTGCGCTCAGGCGGCGTGGCCGTGTTGGGCTTCACCAATTTGAGCGAGGCACTGGGGCGGCGTGCCTTCGTGGCCAGTGCGCTGAGTGCTGGGCAAACGCGCAGCGGACCCATGCAAAGCATGACCGTCGAGACGCTGCGCATTTGTGCCGCAGAGGCTGGTTTGGATGTGGACAGCGTGCACCTGAGTATCGCGGGGCCCAGCAGCCATGCGCTGTTGCGCAAAACCGTGCATGCCGAGAGGAGCCACTGTGGCCAGTAAGAGCGGACGCAAGCGCCGTCAGCGCGAAGATCTCGCCAACCACGGGCCAGCAACGCCCGCGCCTGCGGCCAGGTCGCCCAGTGCCGTCCCGGTGAGCATGCTTGTGTCGGCCCAGCCGGTGCGCGTGCCGGCGCCAGCTCCTGCGCCAGCGCCCGCAGCGGTGCTGGAGGCGCCATCAGCGCCATCACCTCGGGTTGCTGCAAGCATTGATCTGTTGTGGCGCCGTCCGGAGCCTACGTCGCAACCACTGCCTGTGGCGAAAGCTCCAGTGGTTTGCGTCCCGGCTGCGGTGAGCGTTGCAGTTAGCGCCGCGCCGGAAGTGCTTCATGCCCTGGCGCGCCTCGAAGCACGCATGGAATCGCTGGCCGCATGGGCCAGTGAGTTCAGCGCTTGGCAGGCTCGTGAGCGCACGCACCGCGCCCAAGACTCGGCCCCCCAGACGCGCAAGCGCGCTTTGGTGGCGTGGATGGCCCTGCTTTTCTTGCCGCTGGTCGCGCTGCTCGCTTGGCGCCTCCGCGCCGCATTCCTCGTCTGACCCGACGCGCGGCGCTCGGGATGTCCATTCGACTCTTGCTGCACAGATAACGGGTTGGGATCTGTCGGGGCTGCATGTTAGGGTTCCGTTCGGTATTGGAGAACGCGGTGTTCAGCGCAGCACGGACAGGATATTGCTTGCAGGTGCGTCGCTCGAAGGCTTCGGCCTGCGGCGTTGGCGCGTACAAAAATGCGGAGGCGCTGCAGACGCTGTTGGGGCAGCAGTCGTGGTCAGTTTTCGCACTGGCTTCTGGGGATGCGTTGGTGCATTTACCCGCTGCGGGGGAGGCTGCGGCACTCGCTGCCGCAGATTCTGTGGCGCAGCAGGCGCGCAGCGCACTGGGGTTCGCGCTCTGCATGGGCACAGGGCGTTCTTGGTTGCTGGCGGATCTGGCGTCGCGGCGCGCTCCGAAAAATGCGTGCTTGCTGGTGTGCAAGGAAGGCGAGTTGTCTTTCGTGCGAGGGTTTCCGTTAGGGGTCCTGCCCGGAATGGACCGCTCGTTCTTGCGCCAGTTGCAGCAACTGGGCATTGAAGATGTGGAAGCGGTGGCGCAACTGCCTGTGCAGGCGCTGGAAGAGGGTTTCGGTGCGCGCGGTGCGCTGCTGCATGCGTTCGCTCACGGACGCGATCCGCGTCCGCTGCCGCAGCACGAGCCACCATTAGAGCGCGCGACGGTGTTTGCTCAACCGGTCCAAGATCGCGGCGTGCTCTTTGGCATGGCGGCGCATCTCACCGAGCGCTGTATGCGTGCAGCGCGTGCGCGCGGCTTGGCCCCGCGCGCTTTGCAGTTGATGTTGCAGAACAGCGCTGGAGTGCGCGTCACTCGCACGGTGCGCTTGCGCGAACCCATTCGCCATGAAGCCAACCTGATCCCTTTGCTCGATGGTTTACTGCGCGCACTTCTGACAGGACGCAGCAGTATTTGCAGCCTGCGCGTGCGCTTCGAAGATTTGCGATCTTGCGGCAACGAGCGCCAAGCTCAACTGTTCCCGCAGCAGCAAGAGCAGGAATTCCGCACAGAACGCTTGGATGCGGCCACGGAAGCCTTGCGTGCGCGCTACGGGTTCAATGCGGTGGTGCGTGGGCCTGCAGTGGATCTACTGGGGCGCTTGCCAGCAGACAAAGAGGGTTTTCAGCTACGCACGCCGACAGAGGGTGCGCCATGAGTGTGGCCTATGTGCCTTTGCAAGTGCTGGGTTCGCATTCGTTGCTGCGGGGCACTTTCACGCCTGAAGAACTGGTGCAGGCTGCGGTGCATTTAGGGCTGCGGCGTGTGGCGCTCACCGATCGCAACAGTCTGATGGGCGCTGTGCGTTTTGTGAAAGCGGCTCGGGCGGCGGGAATCGAACCTGTGTTGGGGGTGGATCTACAGCACGGCAACACGCGCTGCACGGTGCTGGCGCGCGGGGCGCGGGGCTATGCCGCGTGCTGCCGTTTGGTGGGGCTGGTGCACAGCGCCGCGCCGCTGGATTTGCCCATGGCATTGGCAGAGCACGCGCAAGATTTGTTCCTCCTGTGCTCGGACACTGCATTGCTGGCGCGGCTGCATGGATTGGTGGGCGCCGCAGCAGTGCGCGCTGCGGTGGCACGCATTCCCGGAAGGCGCTCCTCCGAAGGCTTACGACGCTGCGCTGAAGAACTGGGCATCGCTTGCGTTGCCACCGGCGAAGTGCATCTACTGCGGCGCGAAGATCACGCCTTGCATTGCTTGCTGCGGGCCATCGCTGAGAAAACGGTGCTGGCGCGTTTGGATGCGGCGCAGGTGGCGCCGCCCGACGCATTGCTGCTGAGCGCTGCGGCTATGGCCGCGCGGCATCATGGTGAAGTTGAATTGCTGCGTGAAAGTTGTGCGTTGGCGGAAGCCAGCCCGGTAGCAATGGAACTGGGTGTTTTTCGCATGCCGCGCTGGTCGCAAGCAGAGGGCGCTGATGCGTCCGCAATGTTGGAGGCGTTGGTGCGTGCTGGGGCGCAGCGGCGTTATGGGCAAGTGGTTCCAGAAGCGGTGGCACAACGCTTGCAACAAGAGTTGGCCGTTATCAGAGAGTTGGAATTCTGCGATTACTTCTTGGTGGTGCACACCATCGCAGAGTTTGCGCGCTCCCGTGGCATTCCCTTTGTTGGGCGTGGTTCCGCCGCCAATTCCATGGTGGTTTATGTGCTGGGATTGACTCGGGTGGATCCGCTGGAACACGGCTTAGTGTTCGAGCGTTTTCTTTCGCGTTCGCGAAAAAGCCTGCCTGATGTGGATCTCGATTTTTGTTGGCGCCGCCGCGCCGAAGTGCTGGCTTTTGTGGATCGGACTTGGGGTGCGGAGCGCGTGGCGCTGATTGCCACGGCCATTCAGTTGCGGCCACGGTTGGCGTTTCGTGAAGCTGCGGCTGCGCTGGGGATGCCGAAGAATCTGTTGGGCAAGGTGGCGCAGACGTTGCCGTGGCATCTGGAGAAGGTGGTGCCCGAAGACTTGGCGGAACTGCGCCCTTGGTTGGATGCGCCGCAGGTGCGCGAGACGCTGCAACTGGCCGCAAGATTGGGCAAGTTGCCGCGCCACTTAGGAGTGCATCCTGGCGGCATGGTCATCGCAGATAAACCTCTGTGGCATTACACGCCCGTGGTGCCTTCCGCGAAAGGCCCGTTGGTGACGCAAAACAGCATGACCTCCATTGAAGCCATGGGGTTGGTGAAAATCGATCTGTTGGGGCAGCGCTCACTGACCACGGTGGGAGACACCTTGCAGATCATCAGCAGCATAGGGGAGCCTGTGCCGGATCTGGCGCAAGTGCGCGCCGATGATCCTGCCACTGCGGCGTTGGTGGCGGAGGGCCGCAGCATCGGTTGCTTCCAGACGGAATCCCCAGCCATGCGGCGCCTGCTGGTGGAAATGCGTGCGCGCACCCGCGATGAAGTAGTGGATGCCATCGCGTTGGTGCGCCCCGGGCCATCGGGTGCTGGCATGAAGGACCATTATGTGCGCCGCGCTCGCGGACTCGAAGTCGCCACAGTGCCGCACCCGCTGTTAGAGCCGGTGTTGCGTCGCACCCGCGGCATCATGCTCTATCAAGAGGACATCTTGCGCGTGTGTGCGGCTTTGGCCGGGTTCAGTATCGAAGAAGGCGATCAAGTGCGCGCGGCGTTGGGCAAACGCAAAGACCCTGAACAACTGGCGTTGCTGGCTGCGCGCTACGGCGCCGGAACGCAGCGCGCCGGAGTGGAAGATTCCGTGGCGGCTGAAGTGTGGTTGCAGATCAGCAACTTCGCGGCGTTCTCATTTTGCAAGGCTCACGCAGTCACCTACGGGCATCTCGCTTGGGAAGAACTGTGGCTGAAGGCCCGATACCCGGCGGCATTTTTTTGTGCGGTGCTGAACAATGATCGCGGTTATTACGCAGACCGCGTGTATGTGGACGAAGCGCGGCGTTGTGGCGTGCGCTTCTTGTTGCCTGATGTGAACCGCAGCCAGAAGCTGCTGACTCCGGAACGGGGCAGCTTGCGCATTGGTCTTGGGCGTGTGAAAGGGCTGCGCGAAGAAATCTTGGAGTGTTTGCTGCAAAACCGCGCTGCGCACGGCGTGTTCCTGTCGTTCACCGAACTTTTAGAACGCGTGCCGTTGCACCGCGACGAAGCGGAGGCGTTGGTTCGCTGTGGTGCGCTGGATGCCTTCGAGCACACGCGCCCAGAATTACTGTGGCGCTTGCATTTGCGCCGCAAGCCTGCGGCCAGTGGAGCGCCGGGTCTTTTTGCGGAGGCTGCGCCGCGTGCGTTGTTGCCGCGCGTGGCAGATTTTTCCGACGAACGCAAGCGTCGCGACGAGTACGCATTGCTGGGCTTTTGTGCCGCTGGTGGTGCCGCCATTTTTGGCGACGGGGCGCAGGCCTGCAGCCCAGAGGCGTTGACGGTGGCCGCGTTGGCAGCAAGGATAGGTCAGTCGGTGCTGTGCCGTGGTTGGGTTTCCGCTTCGCGGCGGTTGCGTACGAAAGAGGGGCGCTACATGCGTTTCTTAAGCGTGGAAGATGCGAGTGGCATGGTGGAAGCCGTGCTGCACCCAGAGGCCTACACGCGTCACGGCATGAAGCTGGTCGGCGAAGGTCCGTTCGAATTTCGCGGTGGAATGGAACAGCGTTTTGGCGTTCCTTGCCTCGTGGTGGAGGCGGTGAGCAATCTGCAGGAAACTTGTGCGCGTCAGCTTTGCTTCGGCGGATCGATTCGGAACCAACGATTGAGATCTTCGGGAGTGGGCGTGCCCAGAGGATCAGGGCGCCCAGCGAACCTTGGGAACAGCACGACGCGATCGCCACGCCACCCTTCAGGTACCCAGACCTGCCCGCAGATGGAGCAGCTAGATTCGCCATGAGCATGAACGCTCATGGACTTTGAGTCGTAACCCCGTTGGCAAGTGCAGGCTTTAGTGGTCAAACAAAATTCCGATTCGTGCAGACGCCAGAAAACTACCACTCGTATCGGCGCTGTGGGCCAACAGGCTGATGCGGGAGTATAGACCGAGAACGGCTGGAAGACCAAAATAACTAAGAAAAGTCTGAAGATTGGCGCAAGTCGCTGTCAACCGTGTTGTTGCGTCGAGCGGCCTGAAGGCCTCTGTGCAAATCGACCTTCCGCAATGCCACTAGGCCGCCCAAGAAAAGCAGCCCGCACAGGCCCAAAGACTCGCGCAGCGGCAGCGCCGAACGCAGCACGGTAAAGCAGACCAGACCCAGCAATGCGCCGCCTTTGCCCGCGAAACCCCAGAGGCCAAACCATGTGGCTGCGCGGCCTTCAGGTGCCAACATGCCCACGACCGCGCGCGCGGACGCCTGCGTGGCACCCATGCCAGCACCGGCCAAGGCCGCCCCGATGTGGAAAAGCGTGCTGTCAACGGCAACCGTACAGCAGAGCACCGCCGCTATCCACACCACTAACGACAACTTGAGCCCGCCCATGGCGCCAAAGCGGTCTTGGAAAACACCGCAGCCCCACGCACCTAGGCCCGCAGTGACTTGCAGCAAAATGAACAGGCGCATGACCGCCCCGTCATCGAGGCCGACGACTTCTTCGGCGTAGATAGCAGCAAGAGTGATGACCACGGCAACGCCCGCTTGGAACAAGCACTGCGCCTGCAGGAAATGCAATGTATCGCGCCAGTGACCACGCTGCTGCCAAAGGTCGCGCAAAGCGCCCGTGTCTGACGCATTGTTGCTGGTTGCGGCGGGAGGCTCGCGCAGCAGCAGCACTGCTGGCAGCGCGCAGATGAAGAAGAATGCGGCGGTGAGCAACAAGGCAGTGCCCATGGCGCCGTCGGCCGCGATGGGATTCACCAACAACAACGCTGCAAGGCCGCCGCAGTAACCCACAGCCCAGCCCATGCCGGAAATGCGTCCGAGTTCTGCTGTGGTGCCAAGTGTGGGTAGGAAAGCACTGACCGCGTTTTCGCTGATCAAGAAAGCTAGGCCGGCGCAGAACAACAAGACGATGCTTGCACCGAAGTCTTGGGTTTGACCCAGCAACGCAGTGGCGCCGCAACAGACCACGACTGTGGCTGTTAGCCAGCGTTTGCGTTGGGCCTTGCGATCGGCGGCGGCACCAATCGAAGGCCCGAGCAGCATGGCTGCGGCCATGGTGGCGGCGTTACACAGCGCCCAGAGCGCATCAGCTTGCAGGCCAAAAGCGCCTTCCGCCGGAACGACATGATTCACGAACCAGCGTGCGTAGACCACTGTGATCACGACGGTGGTGAAAGATGAATTAGCGAAATCAAAGGCGCACCATGCGGCGCGCTCGATGCTGCGGTTCAAGAGCCGCCTCGTAAGCGCGTGCCTAACCAAAACACGAAGAAGCCTCCGGCACCAAAGGTGATGAATGCACCTTCAGAGACATCGATCCAAAATGCACCCAGCGCGGCCCCGCCCGTCAGCAGCAACCCAGCGATCTGCAAGACCTTGCCGAGTGTGCGCATGGCCGCAGGGTATCAGGCGGACTGTGGTGCAGCAGCAAGTGGCGCTTCGCCGTCGTCGCGGAACTGCAAACGATAGAGACGCGCATACAAACCGTTGGCTGCAAGTAGTTCGCGGTGTGGCCCTTGTTCGACGAGTCGTCCGTGGTGGAGCACCAATGCGCGGTCGCAGTGTTCGACTGTGCTCAAGCGGTGCGCGATGACCAGTGCAGTGCGACCCCTTAGCACGCTGCGCAGAGCCCGCGACAAGCGCGCCTCCGTTTCGGTGTCGATGCTGGCGGTGGCTTCATCGAGGATCAAGATGGCGGGGTCTTGCGCCAGAGTGCGCGCAAAGGCGAGGAGCTGTTTCTCGCCGCTGCTGAGCCCCTCGCCACGCTCACGGACATGTCCGTCCAGCCCGCCCAGCCGTGCCGCGATGGAGCTCGCCTGCGCTGTTTCAAGGCACTTGCTCAAAGCAGCGTCATCGCACGCGGTGCCGCCCAGTAGCAAGTTCTCGCGCAAGGTCCCCGCAAACAGGAACACATCTTGCAGCACCACGCCCACATGCCGCCGCAGAAACGCTGCTGGCAGCGTATTGACCGCGCGCCCATCAATCAGCACGCGGCCTGCGCCGGGGTCGTACAGGCGTGCCAGTAGCGCCATGACAGTAGATTTTCCGGCACCTGTAGAGCCCACCAGCGCTACGCGTTCATGCGCAGCAATCTCTAAATTCAATCCGCGCAGCACCGGCATGCTGCCATATGCGAAATCGACGGATTCGAAACGGATCGCTCCGGCAACAGTCTCGGGTGCAGGCTGCACTTGGGTGGGGTCTAACGCCGAACCAGTGTCAAGAAGATGAAACACGCGATCGCCAGCAGCTACTGCAGATTGCAAAATGTTGACGCGATCAGTCACTTGCCGCAGTGGCTCGATGAACATGGCCAGATAGAACCAGAAACTGAGCAGCGTTCCGACAGGGAGGTCTGCATTGGTGACGCGTTGGTAGCCCACCAACAGCAGCAATGCGGTCCCGAGCGCTGGCAGAAACTCGGTGCCTGGGAAGAACCACGAAAAATTGTGCACTGTGCGTAGGTGCGCGTCGCGCAGTGCATCGTTGCGCGTGTCGTAGTTGGATTGGGCCCAACTCTCGCGCCCATGCGCGCGGATGGTGTTGATGCCGGCGATGGCTTCAGAGGCGAAGCCGTTGCACTCGCCAGTGCGCTCGCGCACTTCGCGGAAAAACACGCGGCCCCGCCGTTGGAACCAGAAGGCCCACAGCAGAATCAACGGCACGACGCACAATGTGGCCAGGGCTAAGCGCCAATCCAGCACCAGCAGCACCACAGAGATGCCGGCAATGCGCAACAAGTCCGCCAGCATGACATCAACGCCGGAGACAAAGAACTCGTTGATCGTGTCGATGTCTTGCGTGACGCGTGTCACCAGCACGCCGCTGTTGTGGCTGTCGAAGAAGCGCAAATCGCGCGAGAGCAGATGATCAAAAAGCTCGCAGCGCAAGTCGTGAACAACCCGTTGGCCTGTGCGGTTGGTGATGCGAGTTTGCACGTAACGCGCGCCGAGTGCGGCTGCCCCCAGCCCGGCCAACGCAAGCGCTGCCCACACCAATCCTTGTGCTGAAGCCGCCGCGTCTACGCGAGGTTGCAGCCACATGTCCACGCTGCGCCCAAGAACCAAGGGCATGGCCAAGTTCAGCGCCATGATCAACAACAGCAGCAGCGAAGAAACGACGAATCCGGATGCATGAGGGCGCGCGAAACGCAGCAAGCGCACAACAAGTGCGCGATCAAAAACTCGGCCCGTGAGCGCGCTCATTCTTTGGCCTCGACAGTGCTGAGGTCGTCTGCCGCATGCCACAGATTGCGGTACGAGCCTTCCGCGCGCAGGAGCGCGCTGTGCGTGCCTTGCTGCACGAGGCGGCCCTCTTGCAGCACGAGAATCGTGTCTGCGTGGGCCAGTGCGTGCAGACGGTGCGTCACGATGATGGTGGTGCGGATGCTCGGTGACGCCTGCAACGCGGCACAGATGCGTTCCTCGGTTTCGGCATCCACGGCGGAAAGTGGGTCGTCCAGCAGCAGTACTGGTGCGTCCAATAACAAGGCACGCGCCAAGCAAGCGCGTTGCCGTTGCCCGCCGGACAGGGTGACACCGCGCTCACCCACCATGGTGTCCAGTCCTTGCGGCAGTTGTTGCAGATCTGCCGTCAACGCCGCGGTTGCGACCGCTGCATCAAGGCGCTCATCGCTGACGCGGTGCCCGAACAGAATATTGGCGCGCAGAGTGTCGCTGAAGAGAAAGCTCTCTTGCAGCACCACCGCCAATTGGCGGCGCAAGTCGGGGAGCGCCCAGTCCATCACATCTTGGCCACAAACGAATAATGTGCCACGCGGCGGGTCGTGCAGGCGCAGCAGCAATTGCAGCAGCGTGCTCTTGCCGCTGCCCATGCGCCCAACCACGCCCACCGTGGCCCCAATGGGGATGCTGAAGGAAACATCATGCAAGACATCTGCAGCGGCATCGGTGTGGCGGAAGCTCAAATGACGCGCTTCGATCAGCGCCGGACCAAGGCCAATAGAGCCGCGAAGATCTTCTGTCTCCATGGCCCGCAGTTTGTTGATCAGGCCCAAATTGGCGTCGGCGGACTGGAACAAACCCAGTGTCCAGCCAAGGGCGATCATGGGCCACACCAGCAAGTTGAGGTAACCGCTGAAGGCGGTGAACGCGCCGAGCGTGAGTTCGCCTTCCAGCACAGCACGGCCACCGAACAAAAATATGAGAACCAAGGCCAGCCCGGCGAAGAGCTCGATGCTGCCTGAAAACAGCGCGCGCTGCCGCACCAAGCGAAGACTGGTTTGTTGCAGTCGTTGCGACATGACACCGAAGGAATGGGCGCGCTGTTGTTCACGCCCAAGTGTCTTCACGACGCGCATCCCGGCAAAGCTCTCTTGCGCTTCCGCGGCGAGCAAACCCTGAAGCTCTTGCACTTCGGTACTGAGTGTGTGGATGCGGCGCAGGATGGGCCGCAACGCCACAAAGAGTGCCAGCATGGGCAACACAGCCACCAAACTGAGAAGTGGCGCTGTGCCGAGCATCAGCGCGAGTGCGGCGGTCCCCAAGGCGGCAGTGCCGATGGCGTGCATGAGCCCAGGCCCATAGCCCATGCGCACGGCTTCAGGTGCGCCGGTCAGCCGCGTCAGGACTTCACCACGGCGTAGTGAAGCGAATGGCACCAAACGCACCTGCAGCATGTGTTGGAACAGTCCCGAGCGCATGTCGCGTTCGGTGTGACGACTCCAGCCGATCAGCAGCCAGCGCATCCACCATTGGCACACCGCGGTGATCGCAGCGAAGCCGAGAACCAACCAAAGCATTTTGTGCAGCTCTGACAAGTCGGCGTGCTGCACCACAACATCCACTGCTTTACCGGTGAAGAACGGTGCTGCCACGGCCAAGGTGTTGCGCAGCAACAAGCACGCCGCGCCTATGGCGATGTGTGGCCAGCGCAGGCGTGCGGAACTAAGGAGTGTTGGTTCACGGAGGAATTGAAACACGGTGGTGCGGGCATGATGCTGGCCCGCGCGCGTGGCGGCAAGCATGCTACGGTTCGCGCAGCGATGAACACGCAAGGACTGGCGCGTTGGCTGCGTGGTGAAAAGCGCAGTGTGTGGGGTGAGGTGCTGCGAGCATTGTTGTTGCCGCTGGCGCTGCTCTATGGGTTGCTGGCGTGGGTTCAAGGCGCGTGCACGCGCACGATGCCCCTGCCAGTACCTGTCATCAGCGTAGGCAATCTGGAGCTTGGCGGCACGGGCAAGAGTGTGCTGGTGCGCTGGCTGGGGTTGCGTTTACAGGCGCAAGGCTTGCGAGTTTTGGTGGTTGCGCGTGGGTACGGTGCGCCCACTGCAGCAGGTTTGGACGAAGAAGGGGCCGAATTGGAGGCGGCAGGGTTGCGCTGTGCTCAGGGCCGCAAGCGCCACTCCACTGCCATGGCTGCTTTGGCGCAAGAGCCTGCGGATGTGATCTTGCTCGACGATGGTGCGCAACACCGCCGTGTGCAGCGCGTTGTCGAGATTCTGCTGTATGACGCAGCAAGGCCGCTCGGCGCTGGTTGGCCGTTGCCCGCGGGCAGCCTGCGCGGTTTTGCTTGGGCCGCCCCGCGGCCGCACTTGGTGGTGCTTACGCGCGTTGACGAAGTGGATGCTGCCACGCTGCAGCACACACGCGAGCTGTTGGAATGGATGCATCCGGGGGTGCCGCAGGTGTGCATGATCCACGCTCCGATGCTGTTGCTGCCAACGGGTGCTGTCGCTGCTCTTGCTGGCAAGAGAGTGTGCCTGTTGAGCGGGATGGCGCGGCCCGCGTCCTTGCACCGCGTGGCGACAAGCGTTGGAGCAGTCGTGGTTCACGAATACGCTGCCGCTGACCACCATCCGTGGACCCAGCACGAACTATCAGCCGTGGATGCGCAAGCGCGGCGCGCTGGGGCGGAATTGCTGCTAACAAGCGGAAAAGACTGGCCTAAGCTGCGTTTCATGGCGACCGAGCTGCCCTTGCGGGCCTTGCAGGTGCAAGCTCAATTCGAGCCTGATGAGGTGGGCATCATCGACGCGATTCTGCGCGCCGCATTGCCGCCCCGTACATAGAATGAACACCATGGCAGCCTCAGTGGAAAGTGCGGATTTGGAAGACGGATGTGCGCGCCTGCAGATTCAGTCGCCAGCCGGGTTGGTGGAAGTGCCGCTGGGGCCGCAGGGTGTGCGCATCGGCCGTGGCGAGGAAAACACAGTTGTGTTGGCGGACCCACGGGTGAGTCGCGAACACCTGCTGGTCGAAGTGGACGGGGCCGCCGCGCGTTTCGCAGACCTTGGCAGCCAGAACGGCACTTGGTGGCGCGGACAGCGCTCTAACGCGGGTTCGTTGGCGCTGGGCGATGCGGTGCGCATCGGCAATTCGACCGTGCGCTTGGTCGCCAGTGCTGCGACACACTTGGTCACAGCGGTGGTGGCTGGCGGCGTTCCTGGAGCCGATGCGCTGGAAGCGTTGTTGCATCTGGATGAGCATGTGGTGCTGGATCCCGAAGCGCCGGACCTCTTGGAGCGAGTCTTGGATGCAGCCATTGCTTGCACTGCTTCCGAACGCGGTTTTATTCTGGAGCATCGGCCTTCTGGCATGGTGCTTGCTGCGGCGCGGGGTTTGGATGGCGATGGTGTTCCAAGTGCAGAGCGTGAGCTGTCGTGGTCGATCGCCATTCGCGTCGCCACGAGTGGTGACGACATTATGCTGGCGGATGCTCGCGACGACGGCCGTTTCAGCGGACAAGAATCTGTCGAATCGTTAGGACTGCGTTCAGTGCTGTGCGTGCCCATCCGCACACAGGACGGCATCCGTGCGGTGATCTATTTGGAGCATCGCGGTGTGAGCGGTGCTTACAGCACGCAGCAGCGCCTCTTGCTGCGCCTCTTTGCGAACAGGGCGGCGCTGGCGTTGCAATCAGGGGACCGCTTGGCGCGTTCGGCCCGCGAGCTGTCCACAGCAGAGGCACGCAACCTGCGGCAAGCAGTGGTTTTGCAGCAGCGGGACGCAGAACTGAGTTCGCTGCGCGCGCCAACCGCCGTGTTGGCAGCAGAGCAATTGCGCGGCACCAGCGCAGCCATGGTCGCGCTCCGCACGGCATTGCAGCGCATGGCTGCTACAGATTTGCCGCTGTTGCTGCGTGGCGAATCCGGCACAGGCAAGGAACTGGCGGCGCGTGCGGTGCACGCTTGTTCGCCGCGCCATGCTGGGCCATTTTTGGCGCTCTCTTGCGCGGCAGTTCCAGAGGCCCTGGTTGAAAACGAATTATTCGGGCATCGCCGGGGCGCCTTCACTGGTGCGGAAGAATCTGCACCAGGGCTGTTCGAGGCCGCTGATGGTGGCACGTTGTTTCTGGATGGCATTTGCGAGATGTCGCTGGCGGTGCAGGCGCGCTTGCTGCGAGTGCTGGAGCAAGGCGTTGTGCGGCGCATCGGCGACCGCGACGAGCGCGCGGTCAATGTGCGCATCGTGACTTCAACGACAGAAGACCTTGCGCTGCGAGTGCGCAGTGGCGCCTTCCGTGAGGATCTGTATTACCGCCTACATGTGTTGGAACTCGTGTTGCCGGCGCTGCGAGAGCACAGGGAGGACATTCCCGAGATTGCGCTGTTCTTGATGCAGCGGCACGGCGGTGTCGAACGCCCGGAGCTGACGCCTGCAGCGTTGGCGGCGTTGGCAGCGGCGCACTGGCCAGGCAACGTGCGACAACTCGAAAACGAAATGCGGCGGCTGGTGGCGTCGGGGCTGAAGCATGTGGATGTCGCGGACCTAGACCTCAGCGCAGCAGCACCCACGCCGCTGTTGCGCGTTGAAGGCGTTGCCTATCCCGATTTGACCAGCATGACTGAAGCGCTGGAAGTGCAGCAGATCCGGCTGGCGCTTTCGCAGGCGGCAGGCCAGAAGACCAAAGCCGCAGAGTTGTTGGGGATCACGCGCTTCACGTTACAGCGCAAGTTAGAGAAACACGGAATTGGAGACGGACCATGATCAAGCTCGTTGGGAGAGTTGCGTTGGTTCTGTGGTGCGCTTGTTCTTGGCTGCAGGGGCAAGACGCCAAGGATGAGGCCACTGAAATAGCGACAAAGACAGGGTTGGTGCTGGAATCGCAAGAGAGCGACCACTTTGTTTTTTTGTGGGGCGTGCCGCGTGCCGCAGGGCAGCCCTCTCTGCTGGCAGCGGAAGCAGCATGGTCTGAGTTTTCGAAGATGAGCTCGGTGACTGACGCGGGGCTACTGTTCGGATCGCGCAAGCCGCTGATCGCACTGTTCGCAGCCAAGACGGGCTACGACAAATTTGCAGATTGGTACGACGCGAAATTTACGCCGTATCCCGGCTTTGCAGAAAATGTGAAGCGCGCCGTGTTTTGGCCGCAGCCCACTCCGCGCATTGCCACATTCACGCACCTCAAGCCCAACACTCCGGAGTCTGCGCGCAACATCATCGCGCACGAAGTGGGGCACCTGCTCGTGATGCGTTGGAAATATCACAACAACTTCTTGCCGCCGTGGTTTGAAGAGGGCTTCGCTTGCTGGCTCGAAGCCAAGACTCTTGGGCGCAACAATTGCTACTGCTTTAGCGGTGGATACGGCGACCGCGCGACACGCTTGGACAAGATCAACGACATTGAATGGCCGCGCTGGAAATCGTCGGTGGCACAGCAGGTGCGGGGCAAGTCCGACAAGGCTCTGCGCACCATCGTTCCAATGCCGTTGTCCGACCTTGCTGCTCCAGAGATGGGCAAGGCTTGGTCCATTGTCGATTACATGGCTTCGCAGGGCGGCGACAAGCTGCTGCTGTTCATCGAGAAGTTCAAAGCCCATTGGCCCAAAGAGATTGTCTTTGAACACAATGCAGCGAAGGCAGCTGCACAGGAGCAGGCGCTGCAAGATGTGTTTGGGAAAGACTTCGACAGTTTCGATGCTGCCTGGCGTGAGTGGGTGCTGAAAAACTACAAGATCGTTTCGGGGGCCGCGGTGAAGTGAGCGATGCCGCGGGAGAACTCCCTCAGATTGAAGGCTTCCGCATCATGGAGGAGATCGGGCGCGGCGCGGGGAGCCGCGTGTTCAGAGCGGTTCAATTAGGGGTCGATCGCGTGGTGGCGCTGAAGGTAGTCCCTTGCGCCAGTCGCGTTACCGCAGAGCGTTTGGCCCGCGAAGCACGGATTAGTGGCGGGCAAGACCACCCCGGGTTGGTGCGTGTCCATGCGGCAGGTGCCGCGCCAGGCGTCTGCTGGCTGGCCATGGAATTCATCTGCGGTGAGAGCTTGCAGCAACGCATGGAGCGAGGCCCGTTGCCGTGGACGGAGGTGTTGGATCTGCTCACGCCAGTGCTTGAAGGACTCGCCTCGCTGCATAGCCAAGGTGTGGTGCATCGCGATCTCAAACCAGCGAACATCCTCGTCGACAAGCAAGGCCACGCTCGCCTGAGCGATTTCGGTCTGGCCCGCGCTGCGGAAGATGCACGCCTTACCGTTGAATCTGGCACGCTTGGCACGCCGCTGTACATGGCCCCAGAGCAAGCCAACGCACCGGCTGCTGTGGATGCGCGCGCCGATGTGTTCAGCGCGGCGGTCACGATTCATGCACTCTTGTGCGGGCGCTCTCCTTTTGAAGCAGGCAGCATTGCTGCAGTGATTGCGCGGGTGCTGACCGAACCGTTGCCGCCGCTGGAATCTGCGCACGCCGTGCCGCGCGGGCTGGATCCATTGCTCGCTCGCGCTGCTTCGAAGACACCTGCGGCGCGGCCCGCGGATGCAGCAGAACTGCTCTCGCGGTTGCAGGCGCTCGGCAAAGTTGCTGCACCCCATAGGCAGCGCCGTTGGCGTTGGGCAGCGGGTGCGGCTTCGTGCTTCGGGTTGGCGCTGCTTTTTTGGGCCGTCACTGGTAGAGACACAGATGTGCCGATTCATGTTGCAACGGCGCCACAGTTGGTGGCTGTGCCGCTGGCTGATGCCATAGTGAGCGAGGTCCCTCCTGCGGCGGCGGTCGAGCGTAGTAGTGATGCCGCGGTCAACGCATTGCCGGCCGCAGCCGTAGCGAGTGTGGCCGCTGCGGAAGCGGCGCGAGGTGCCAAGCTGCTCGTGGCTTTGGCCGCGTGTTGTGCACCAGCGACTGCTGCAGCGTTAACACGAGCGGAAGCCGAAGAAATCGTGGCGGCCTGCGTCAGCGACCACGGCTGCGAGCATCTGCAGGATTCACTGTTGCGCATGAGTGTTGCAACAGCGCGGCAGAAAGCGGTGGAGCGTTTGTTGCAAGCAGCAACGGATGCGTGGGAGGCTGCGTTGTATGCGGTGGGCACCATGCGCACAGCGGGAGACTTTGCTGCGGCCGCACTTGGACTGAACGCGGCGGAGGCACAATTCGCTGCAAAGATTCCCGGAGCAACACAACGCATCCGACAACTACTGGAAGAATTGGAGCACGACGAGCGCACGCGCAATCAATGCTTGGATGCAGCACTTGCAAGTGTCGAGATGCTCTTGGCCCGCCGAGCAGAGGAGAGCGTGCTGGTTGGGCCGCGTGCCGCATTGCATGCTGCGCTGACTGCGTTGCCGCAGCTTCCGCTGCATCCAGATGTACAAGGACTAAACGAGCAAGCAGCGCGCGAGCTCGTGCAAGCGCTAACAACACTGCCGACCCTGCAGGCACTAGCCTTGGCGCGAACGGCTACGTCGGTGGGCGCCCAGTATCCGTTGCGCTTGCGCGGGGAACCGGGCCGCGGGCAACGTGTGTTGTTGGAACTGTTGGAAAATGCTTGCGAATTTGAGCGCTCTGAAGACAAGCAGAAAACACGGGTCGCATGGGCAGACCTTGATGCTTCGACCCAGGTGGCACTGGCCGGTCTCGATCGCGATGCTGCTGCACCGCTGCTGCTGTTGCTGGGGCGTTTGGCCGTTGGTGACGGCAGCAGCATTTGGGAGTCGTTGCAGCAACCGAGCACTAACACGCTGCGCCTTGCTGCTGCGTGGCGGCGTGTGCGGCGCGAGGGGTTGGCCACCGAGAACGAGCTTGCGGCTGCAGATGCGCTGGCAGAGGCTGCAGCAGCTATGGGACGCGGGGATTGCGCCGCCGCCGTGCAGCATGCGCAGAAGGTGAATTCACTGCGCACGAAGTCGGGTGCTCGTGCGGGCCCTGCGTGGCCTGCATTGCTGCGAGAAGCGCGGGCCATCGATGAACAGTGTGCGCCCATCGCAGAACGCATGGCGCGTTGGCGTGCCTCGGGTTGGACGCCGCAGATCGACTGGGATGCGCGCATTCTGCGTGCGGTGCTGGCTTCGCAAGAGAGCGCGCTGACACTGCCTGCGAGTGCATTGATTCGTGAAACGGGATGGGATCTGCAACCAGCGCAAGATGCAACTGGCGGCATTGAAGTGCGTCTGCCCGAAGGAGAATTGAGCCTTTGGTGCGACACTCCAGGGTTTAGTGGGGTGTTGCTGGGTTCCTGGGGCAGCGAGAGTTTCGTGATCGTCGGCGTCAGCAGTGATGCGCGCGGTGCCAAGGGCGAAGCGCTGCACGGCATCGAACGCGGCATTGCGCGCACTGTTCAGGTGCACCGCGCGGTGGCCTATCGCGGGCCGTTACAGGCTTGGGCACAAGCGTGGCCACAGGCTGTTCCGTTCCGAATGCCAGTGACACCACAATGGCAGTTCGCACGGCTAGCGAATGGCAAACGCCAAGTGTCTTGCGGGACCGCGCTGTTGGATTTGGATGGTGCGCGTCCGGACGCAGCAACTGCGGCAGCACCGCTAAAATTGCAAGCGCCCCAGTCGCTACGACTGGGGCACCTGCGTCTCACGGCGCCGTTGGATCTACGCCGCTGATCAGAGCACGAGCGTGGTGGACAGCAGTGCTGTGACCGCTACCGGCACGCTAGCGGGGTCCAGAATCACCGCTTGGTGGTACAGCACGAAGCCGCTGAGGACCGGCAACGGCGGCACAAACATGCTTGCGTTGCTCTCGCCAAAGGGACCGCACAGATTCACGCCGTAGTCGATGAACACGCCATTTGTCGGATCCAGCGACATCCAGAACAGCGCGTCCATGTCGATGGAAAGCGTGAGGGTGCCGAGGGGAAAGCCCGTGTTGCCGAAGGACGCAGCCAAGACGCGAGGAGCAACGCTATGGCGCGGGCTCAGAATCTGGATGCCAACGACAGTACCGATGGTCGCCGGCGCGGTGTTGCGCAAGAACGCGACCGTACTGTCGAGCGAATTGCATGTGCCTGGCGTGCCGTGATCGGTGCTGTTAGGAACGATGCTGGTGGAGGGACCAACATTTCCCGGCGCAAACCAACTCAGGCTCAGATCACGCCGTTCGTAGGAAGTGCCGTTGTAGGTGCTGCTTGGCGCAGGCAGTGCCGCCGCTGCGGCTTGAGCGGCATACGGTGATGCGGCGATTGTTCCGTAGCCAGCGACATCCAAGGTTTGTCCGAGGGAGTCACGGAAAATGATCCCGTCGCCGGTGGCGCTATTGCCCATGAGCAGGTTGCCCGTCGTGGTGCAAGCAGGGGCGCCGCAACCGACATAGGAATACACCAGTCCGGTGGGGACGATGGCGGCAGCCGCTGCGGCGGTGCGCACGAAGGCGCAACTTTGGCCAGGCGCCACAACAATGCTTGCACCAATGCTGACGCTCACGGGTGCCGCTGTCGTGATGTCCGAGAACGAGCAGCCGAGCAGCTCCACGCTGTGAGTGCCGATGTTGGTGATCTCGAAGAACTCGGAGTCTTCATCGAAGAGAGCAGCGGGGTTGGGCATGAGTTCGGTGATAACGATCTCTCCCGCGACCGGGCCTGGGGTTTGGGACATAACTGACGCAGCAAGACACAGTGCGACGGCGATCGATTTCATGGGGAGTCTCCGTTGGGTGAATGAGAGTAGCGGATGCACGCAGGAATTGAGCAATCTCGGTGGCTGGTTTTCAGCGGATCGAGGGGGCCGGGGCGCACTGAGTCTGCGCCATCCATCCGCTGGGGATATTGCACCTTCCGGCGCTCCCGCAACCAGCATCTCGTGCTGGCATCAGGGCGGCGTAGAAGTCGCATCAAGCGTCGGTCAAGCTGGCTGGCGGAGCGTCGGGAGTCGGTTCTGGGGTTGAAGGGGCGGCATGACGCGCGTCGTCCTCGGCGCGAACATCTCGCAGTAAGCGCGTCATGCGGTCGACGCCTTCGATGGACTCGTCGAACTCGAACTGAATAATTGGGGCCCTGCGCAAGCGCATGGATTCGGCGATGGCGCGCTGCACATAGGGCCGCGCCGCTTCCATGGCCGCTGCGGTGGCGCGCCGTGCGCCGCCTTCTTCAAGGCACGACCAATAGATGCGGCAGCCTTCGAAGTCGGAACTGAGCTTCACCTTGGTCACCGTGACCATGCCGATCCGCGGGTCTGCGAGATCGCGCTGGATCACGGTGGCTGCCTTGCGCAGGATGGCGTCTTGAAGTCGTTTGAGTCCGCGTGAGGCCATCGGGGGCTCTACAGGTTGCGCTTGATCTGCTCGACATCGAAGGCAGTGATGACATCGCCTTCTTCCACGTTCTCGCAACGAGCGATGACCATGCCGCATTCGAGGCCGTCCTTGACCTCGCGCACATCGTCTTTCACGCGCTTCAGCGACTCCAAGGTGGTGTCCGAGGCCGTCACAATGCCACCGCGCGAAACGCGAATATGGCTGGTGCGGCGGATGACGCCGGAGGTGACCTGACAACCCACGATCGTTCCGATCTTGGAAACCTTCCAGATGCGCCGCACCACGGCTTCGCCAGTGATGACCTCTTTGAGCTCTGGGGCGAGCTTGCCAGCAAGTGCATCGCGCAATTCCTCGATGAGCTTGTAGACCACCTGGTAAATGCGGATCTCGACGCTCTCGCGATCAGCGGCTTGGCGCGCGCCCATGTCGGCAGACACATGGAAGCCCAAGATGACTGCGTCGGACGCGTCGGCGAGGGCCACATCGGTCTCGGTGATGCCACCAACTGCGGCGTGAATAATTTCTGGGCGGATTTCGGGGTGGGTGATGTCCGCGATTTCCTTGCAGAGCACTTCGAGAGAGCCGGTGACGTCGGTCTTGACGATCAGCTTCAGCGAAGCCACGCCCTTCTTCTGGAACAAACTTTCCAGCGAGACGTGAGTGGCCTTAGCGATTTCGCGCTCGCGCACCAGCATCGAGCGCTTGCCGGCGATTTCCTTGGCCTTGTCGAGGCTTTCCACGACATAGAACTTGTCGCCTGCTTTGGGCAATTGGTTCAGGCCGGTGATTTCCACAGGCATTGAAGGGCCGGCTTCGGTGATAGTCCTACCGGTTGGGCCTTTGATGGTGCGGATGCGACCAAAAGCCGTACCGCACAAGAAAATGTCGCCGCGGCGCAGTGTGCCGTCGTTGATGATGAGGCGCGCAATGCTGCCTTCGCCCTTGCTCTGCTGTGCTTCGATCACAGTGC
>CAMDTN010000021.1 GCA_945907755.1 Singulisphaera sp. GP187
CCACGCGCCGGCGGAAGAGGCGCTGGTGCCAGAAGAGCCCAAAGCCTGAAAGCGCCAGCAGCAAGAGGAGAAAGCAATTCGGCGGCATGCAACTGCAAGAAGCGAAGCGACTGAAGGCCATGGAGAAGGAAAACACGCAGCTCAAGAAGCTCGTTGCTAACCAAGCTCTCGACATCGCCATGCTGAAGGAGATCGCCCGGGGAAACTTCTAAGCCCGGAGCGCAAACGCAAAGCTGTCGATCATCTACAGAAGGGCCTCGAAGCATCGGAGCGTCGATCCTGTGAGGTGATCGTGACCTGCCCCCCGAAAAGTGGTCCATGAGTTATGAGAGTCACCAGCCCCAGAAGGGGCAAGGAGTCTCTCTTGAAGAAGCGCAAACGCCGTTGGCACAAAGCTGCGCCGCTTTAGTCGCGCGGCGCGCGGTCCAGCACCAAAACCACTTCGGTGTGCGGCGTGTGCGGGAACTGGTCCAGCAGCGTCACGCGCGTGAGTTGCCAACCACGCGCGACCAAGGTTTTTATTTGGCCGATGCTGGCACGCAAATCGCAAGCCACATACACCAAGCGCCGCGCCGCGCTGTTGCATGCGGCCTCCAGTGCCGCAGGAGGAAGCCCAGCGCGCGGAGGGTCCAGCACAAGCATGTCCACTGCGGTCGCGCACGAGGTACTGACGACAGCAATGTCGCCTGCAACGAATTCGGCGGGCAACGCGTTGGCCAACGCATTGACACGCGCATCCTCCACGGCACCCGCAGAAATCTCGATTCCTAAGACCCGCGGCACGCCCGCCTTGGCCAACACCAATGCGAAGAACCCTGCGCCGCAGCACCAATCTTGAACGTGCTGCGCGTTCACTTCTTGCGCCGCGGTCACCACCAACCGCGCCAGAACTTCGGCCTGCGCCGTGTTGGTCTGAAAAAACGAACGCGGCTGAATGCGGAAGCGCACGCCCGCAACAACTTCGCTGATGACACCAGTGCCCAGCAAAACAGTGCGCCGCGCATCGGCCCCCACCGCGTCGTTCATGCCTTGGTGCACCACATGCGTCATGGTGCTCACCCACGGGCATTCTTGCGCCACGCTTTGCGCGACGCGCTCGGCGCGCGCGTCATCGCTGCCGTCACTGACCAGCTCCAGCAGAATCTCGCCGGTATTCACACCCTTGCGCAACAACAACATGCGCAACAGCCCACGGTGCGGTAGAGAATCGTGCGCGCTGGCTTGGTGCGCGCGCGCCGCTGCGCGCGTGGCTGCGAGCAGCGCATCAGTTTCCGGAAAAGCCAGCAAGCATGCGTTGATGTCCAGTACGCGGTCGAAGCGCCCCGCCGGGTGCATGCCCAGGGCAAAAGTGCGGTCGACACCATCGGGTTCGTCGCCACTCACCCACCGCGTGGCACCGAATGAAAACTCCATGCGGTTGCGATAGCGCTCGCTCGCGGGTGCTGGAATGCTGTGCAGTTTTTGCGGCGCGAGTCCTGCGCCGCGCAATATGGCTTCGATGCCCGCCGCTTTCGCTGCGAGCTGCCCCGCATAAGCGGTTTCTTGCCAGCGGCAGCCACCGCACACACCGAAGTGCGCGCAAGGAGCCTGCACATGAGCGGGCCCAAGTTGCAGCGTGCTCACTCGTCGTGCTTCCCAGACACCACGGCGTTTGCGCAACAGATCTGCATCCACCACATCGCCGGGGCTGCCGGCATCCAGAATCACGGGACGCACATCAGCCTCTAACGGTGGCAACAAGCGCCCCATGGGGCGTCCCCGCTCGTCGAAACCAACCACCTGCACCGCTGCGGGTTTGCGGCGCGCTCTGTCAGTAGCTGCTGGACCATCAGCCATGAGCACTGCTCCCGCAAACAGGTGCGGCCGCCGAAATGGCGGCCGCGTCCGGGGTTGGGCGACACTGGGCTCGAACCAGTGACCTCCGCTGTGTGAGAACGGCGCTCTAACCAGCTGAGCTAGTCGCCCCGGGGTCCGGCTTTGTACGCATCCACGGAGGGGTCGTCAAGTTTGCCCGTGTACGATCTAACCCCCGAGAGGCCTTTCATGCTGCAAAAAACCATTGCCCTACTGTTCTTCATTTTTTCGGCCGGGTTCGCTCAAGAAGCGGCACCCACTGCACCTGCTGCGGGCCCCTACGCGCCGTACACACTGGAGCTGGAACTGTGGCGCCAGCCCGCGTTGGACCAAGGTCGCACCGGCACTTGCTGGTCGTTCGCCACCACTTCGTTCATGGAATCGGAATACAAGCGCATCCACAAAGAGGATGTGGACCTTTCTGAAATGTGGTTCATGCGCGGTGCCGCCATCGAGAAGGCGCGGCGCCATTTGGCCACCAAGGGCCGCACACGCTTTGATGAAGGCGGCCTCAGCCACGATGTGCCTTTCATCGTGGCGCGCCACGGGCTGCAATCGGCCACAGCTTTCAGCGGCCTCACCGCGGATGCCAAACGCCACAACCACGCCAAGCTGTGGAAAGACATGCACACTGCCGTGGATGCATGGCAGAAGGCCGGCGAAGAACTGACCCCGGCCAACGAAAAGGAATTGGCCAAGATCTTGGAAACACACTTGGGTGCGCCCGAGAAAGCGGGAAAGGCGCCGCAGGAATACGCCGCAGGCTTGAAGCTGCCTTTCGCAGACTATGTGGAAGTGATGTCCACCACCGGCATTCCGTTCGGTGATCGCGGCACTCTGAAGGTTCCGGACAATTGGCTCGAAGACACGAACTATTTGAATATGAAGTTGGATGCCATGGTGGACGCGATGGACCGCGCCCTGCGTGCGGGCTTCACAGTGGCACTAGACATTGACGTGAGTGAGCCGGGCTTCGGCCCAGGCGGCGTGGCCAAAATGTCTGCAGAAGAAGAGCTACCTGGTGCGATCACTCCAGAAATTCGCGAAGCCATGTTCAAAGACGGCCGCACCACTGACGACCACTTGATGCATGTGGTGGGCTTGCTGCGCGACACCGACGGCAAGCGCTGGTACTTAGTGAAAGATTCCGGTGGCGAGAAGCGCTGGCGTTGGAAGGGCAACATGGCCATTTCCGAAAACTATGTGCGCGCCAAGGGCCTCGGTTTCATGGTGCACAAGGCCGCACTGGCCCTGCCTTGAGGCGCTGCGCTTAGGGGCGCTGCTGCAATTCGCGTTCGGCTTCGGCCATCACTTCGGCGGACAGCCGAATGCGAATCACCTGCTCTGCTGTGGCATCCAGAACTTCAAACGGCGCCAGCGCAGCGGAGCGCAACCCCACTGCTGCATCGCTGCCAATGCGTGTCAGCGTGAATTGCGCGCGCCAGCGACCGCCCTTCGACAACGCTGTTTGCAGCACACCCGTGGCGTCGAAGGCCGGTGCGCTCAGCCCGCCGGCACTCGCCCGGCGCGGCCACACGCTGGCATTCTCGTCTGGCACCAGAGTTGCGTGCAGGCGCATACCCTTGGGCGGCAAGTCGGCCAGTTCCAAACGCACACGCACGCCCTGAGGCAAAGTGAAGCGCGTGTCCGCAATCACGCCTTCGCGGCGCATGCTGCGCAAACCGGGCGCTTCGGCGGTCAGCGTCAGTGGCGCCGTGCCCAGCAACACTTCCAAGTGCCCGTCGCGCGCGCGGCGCCACGCACCGCGCCCGACAGCGGCCACATGCACCCACGCATCATCCACCGCCACGCCAGCCTCGTTCAACACATCCACCACAATGCTGCGGCAGCGCCCTCGCAAGTCGATGCAAGCGAGGCGCGGATCATCGCCATCTGCTTTCACCACCACATCAGGAATGACCACCAACTCACTGTGCCCACCCTCTGCGGTGACGACACAGCGCCAAGTGCCTTGGGGCACATATTCGATAAAAAAGTGCCCGTCGGCCCCGGGACGGGCCACAGCTACTGGCACGCCGCCAGTTTGCGGCTCCAAAGCGATCTCGATGTGGCGCGGATCCACCGTGGTGTCGGCGATGACTTGGCCCACCACCGAACTCAGCCGCTCTAAGACCAAGCGCACTCCGGAACTGCCCGGCACAAAAGGCGCGGCTTCCAGTAAGCGCCAGCGCTCGCGCTGGACTCGCAGTCGCAACGGAGCGGCGGGCGCGGGGCCGCGAATCTCGAAGGTGCCATCGATTGCGGATTCGCCGCGCAATTCATGGGACACCAGCCACGCACCGCTCGCGCTGCGCAATTCCACTTCCACCAGCGTGCCACGCATCGCTCGCCCGTCGCTGTCCAACACAATTCCGGACACCACCCGCGGCGCACTCTGTAAGACCAACGTGCCAAGGTCGCAAGTTCCTGCCGGGCTTTCCTCAAGCAGCGGCGCGAACGCCATCGCTTGCACGCTGCCGCTGTCGCGCTGGATGCGCGTTATCTCCAGACGCTTGCAACGCACCCCTTCCAGCGGGCGCAGGTCGCAACGGAAGCTCCCTGCTTTGTCGGTGGCCAAATTGAAGCTGCGTACGGGCAGCCCCTGTTCGTTCAGCACATGAGCACTGAAGATTTGCAACGCGGAGGGCGTTCCGTTTTCTTCGACCACAAAACCGTGCAGCGCGGGCCATTCGGCAACGAACCGCATGACAGCAGTAGCCACTTCACCAGGTGCTGTAGGGCCGGCATGAGCCACCACGCACGGGCGCCAATGCTCGCTTGTATGCGCACGCAGTTGCAAGGCGCTTCCCACGGCCAGTGCCGTGATGGTCGCAACGCCATCGACTACGGGCACTGACAATTCTCCTTGGGCGCCATCGCGGCTCGTGACAGTCACAAAGGTGCCGCGCGGCAAGGCGCTCGCATCACTGCACTCCACGCGCACAACAAGACTTCCTAACGGTGGCAGCGTGAGCCGCAGCGGCACCGCGAGATCGCTGCGCAAATCCACCGCGCGCACAAACTCCAGACCACACGGAAAACCAGGTGCCAACTGCAAGCTGCCTTCCAAGCGATCTTGCTGGGCCACGTCGCCTACATGCTGAATCGAAGCAAGCCCGTTGGCATCGCTGATGCCACGCCACAAATCCATGCTCTCGGCGCCACGCACAGAACGCAGCGTGATCGGTGTGTTACCCGCTGGGCGACCAGCAGCATTCACCACTTCGATGTGCAAGGCCGGGCTGCTGCGCAGCACCAACTGCACCGGGCCTTCCATGCCCTGGCGCAAGTCGAGCATGCTCCACAAGTCACCATGTCGGGCCGCGACACTGGCCATGACTTGAAAGCGTGGCAAGCGCACTTCACCAGCGGCATCAGTGAGCAGCAATTCGCCGTGGCGTTCCAGCAACGGGATGCGATCCCACCCGCTAGCCAGCATGGCCTCGCGCAGCAGTTCTTCGCCATCGACATCAGCGGCCATGAAGCGAACCTCAGCCGCTTCCAACGCGCGCTGGTCTGCACCAACCACGCGCAAGGTCAGCCCGTCACCGACGAGCCGCGCGCGTGCGCCCTCGCGAAAACGGCGTGCGTCAATCCCCGTGGCGGTGGCTGCGGTGTCGCTCTCGGTGTTCTCGCTAGCAACTGTGGCCAGATCTCCTGCAGAGCCACCCGGCTCCGGCAACATGTTCCAAGCAGCGGCCACAAGCACCAATGCCAACACAACAGAAGCAGTCCACAGAAGTCGGTTCAATTGGTCTCTTTCGCTGATGTCATGGAGCACGAGTGCAGCAACATGAAGAACCTAAACCCGGCGCGCAGAAGAGGCTAATCATCTTCGGCGCTTGTTCCGATACAAAAAGTACCAAATCCACACGCCGGGTCCGACCGGCACTCCCTTCGCCCCTACCGCATGACAACCGCCACTGAAGTTCTTCATCCCCTCGTGAGGCCGTACGCGCTTAGCTCGCCCAAGCGTTTGCGGCGGATGCAGGGCACCACGCTGCTGGAATCACTGCTGGCAATGACGGTGTTTTTCGTGGCCATGATCATTCTGTATGCCTGCTTGCTGACCAGCCAATCGCAAAGCGAAGTGAACAAGGACCGCCACAGAGCTTTGCAGGATTCGCGCGCCTTGCTGGAGCAGATGGCCACCATCCCCATCATGAACCTCGGTGATGTGTTTCCTCACGACACATGGATCCCAGAATTCAACGACCTCCATGTGCGCAACCAGCGCGTGAAGGTGCGTTATGCCAACGGCGACACTGAAGCAGTGCCACTCGCCTATGAAGTGGTGAGCCTCTGGAGCACCGCCCACGGGCGCGAGTCGCAAATGGTTCTTAGCGGAGCGCGCGCACGATGAAGCTGCAGCGCAAACGCCAGAGTGGCATCACCCTCGTGGAAGTGACAGTGAGCATGATGTTCACCATGATGATCTTCGGCATCTATGCCACCGCTGTAGTGGACAGCGTCGATGCTTCAGCATCAAACATTGGCGGCGCCAGCTTGCACGAGATCGGGCGCCGCACTCTGGAGACCATCGCGCGCGATTTAAGCCGTACCGGCAACGCCATGGATGTGACTTGGGGCATTCAGTTCCCTCATGTTTTTAGTAACGGCCAGCCCGACCCGGCTCTCGCTGGCGGCTGGGAACACGACACTGCGGAACTCGCTGCCATTGTGGCTGCATTTCCGCCGGGGCCGCCGCCACCGCCTGAACCGCTGAATCCGCCGCCCTTCGTTGCGCCAGGCTTCGAACTCACTCCTATGGGCATTCGCGAAATCGTCTTTCGCCTGCCTGAAGACTTAGATGGTGACGGACGCATCCTCGTCGCGGACAACACCATCGAATGGAGCAAGAGCACCACGGGCTACATCATGCGGCCCAACGACAAAGGCAATCTGTCTTTGGTGCGCCGCTCCATCAACGCCACGAATGTCGTTCGCGAAGCCACTATATGCACGGATGTCGAAGCACTCACTTTCGATTCGGTAGAAACCAAGAACATCCTGCCCATGGATGCCATCGAAGTGCACTTGCATTTGAAACGCCAGGATGTGCGCGGCCGCATCCAGCGCTTGCACTTGACCACAACCATGGTCATGAGGAACAGCCAATGAAAACTGCCCCCGGTTCTCAGCGCGGCGCGGCCATGATCGTCGCGCTTGTGTCCTTGACTGTTGTGTCCATCTTCAGCGTCACGGTGCTGACCACCGTGGTCGAAGAAGGCCGCGGCGTGAACATTGACTTCGATCGCTCGCAGGGTTTGAAGACCGCTGATGGACTTGTGGACATTGGCGAGCAACAGTTGGTGCACGCCGTGGCCAACTTCATCCCCTTCACCGCGCCGCCGGTAGGTAAACCGTGGTTGGTTCTGACTGGCACGTACGCCATGGACAACATCGACGGCACTTGGGATGTCCACCACGCTACGAGGTTGCAGGGCGGCGTCGCGGTGCCCATTCCCAACGGAAGCGATGTCGATCCGATTTCCGGCCTCACGCGCATCCTCGAGTACTACAGGATTGAAGCCGTGGTGAATCACCGCTCCAGCCGTGTGCGCGTGTCGCGCGAAGTGCGCGTCAGCAAGATCCCGATTTTCCAGTTCCTCGCCTTCTACGACGACGATCTTGAAATCTTGCCGGGCCCGGCGATGAACTTGAACGGGCGCGTGCACAGCAACGGCGATCAATACCTCGCGCCTGGCACCAGCCTCACCGTCGACAGCAAGTACCTGCGCACCGCCGGCTCGCTGTTCCGCAAACGCAAGGATTCCACCTCACTGCCGACGGGCTGGATCAAAGTGCGCGACGCCGCCGCAGGCGGTCCGCTGGACACGCTGTGGTCTAAGGCCGACTTGACTAGCATGGGCATCGGCAGCATCAACGGCCTCGATAGTCGCTTCACCGGCTGGGACATCGATGGCAACTTCGTGTTCAACCTCCCGGGCGAGATGGATCCGTTCAAGTCTGAAGTGACGCAGATCTTCAACGGCTCGGTGCAGACTGGCGAGCACGGGGTGCTGCCCATCGCGCACCCTCAAGTGGGTTCGTTGCAACCCTATGAATCATTCGTCGGCGGCGATTTCGTGGCAGGAGCCATCGCTGGGACCTACACGCCCGTTCCCGCTGGCACAGGCACCCACCGCAAAGGTTATTTCCACGACAACGCCAGTCTCATCATCAATGGCAATAATGTCTACGACACGAACGGCAACGACATCACAGCCCTGCTGCCCGCAACTTTCCGCACCACGCAGACAGTGTGGGACCAGCGCGAAGGCAAGTGGTCGACCACCACGCGCTTGAACCTCGCACGGCTGTGGGACATGGATGGCAACACCAGCACACTCGATCCATCGCCCTACCGCCCGCTGAACGGACTGATCTACGCCACGCGTAGCGAATCTACAAGCAGCACGCCCAACGGCATCACCGTGAGCGCTGGGAGTCAGATCAACATCCCCGACAAATGGAACACCGCCAACTATGGCGGCACCTCACCGAAGTACCCTGGCTCGCCGCCCGTGGGCGCCTACAGCTTCGGGCCTGCGGAGAACACCGGCATCAGCGTGGTCAGTAACTGCCCCATGTATGTGCACGGCGACTTCAACACCATCAACAAGAAGCCAAGTGCCGTGATCGCCGACACGGTCAGCCTCTTGAGCAACGCGTGGAATTTCACCAAGGGCCCTGGCCAGACCGTTACCGCTAGCAACACCACCTACAACCTCGCCATGATCACAGGCAACAAGGCCACTGCTGGCAGCGCTTACAGCGGAGGCTTTGAAAACTTGCCGCGCTTCCATGAGAATTGGACGGGCAAGACCGCCACCATCAAGGGTTCATTCGTGTGCACTTGGCGCTCGCAGATTGCAATCGGAGCGTGGGTGTACGGCGGCGCCTATTACAGCGCACCCACCCGCACTTGGAGCTACGACACCGTCTTCGACGCAGGTCAGCTTCCGCCCTTCACGCCCATGGTGATCGAGACCGACCGCCTCTCCTACTCCTTGTCGCTGTAATCCATCGCGGGCTGCGCACGGGCATACGTCGGCGGCGGCGGAGTGTGCTCCATGAGCGCGGCAGCCGGTCGTCTTCGCCCGACCGGCCGAGCGCCCATGGGCAACACGGAACCACGCCTGCAAGCGCAATGCGCGACGAGCCGCGCGGAGCGCGGGATAGAGTGCGGGCATGCGCCACTGGATCGATGGCTACAACCTCTTGCGCCATTTGCAGCTCGAAAAGGGCCGCTCGCTGGAGCAAGCGCGCGCGCGCTTGGTGGGGCTGGTGAGCGGCGCGGGAGTGCGCATTTATTTCGACGCCCAAGGCGGTGGCAAAGAACAACGCGCTGGCGTTGAAGTGGTGTACAGCGAAAGCCAAAGCGCCGACGATCGCATCGTGGCGGATTTGCGCAGCGGTGGTGGCGGCGGCATCACGGTGGTCACCAACGACCGTGAATTGACCAACCGCTGCAAGCAATTAGGTGCTGCTGTCATCGGATGCAGCGATTACTTGCAACGCGAGAGCAAGCCGCGCAGCACGCGCTCTCAGCTTGCGCCAGACCCCGCGCGCCCTTCCGGCGTGCGCACCAAAGTTGAACTGGACGAATGGCTGCGGTTGTTTGGCGAAGACCCCACGAAACCTCCAGCCTAAGGCACGAAACGCCCTTTGCTGAACGGCTTGCACGCGTGATACCACGCGTCGAGCTCGGGGTGAACGGCGCGCCCATCAGTGGCGGCCCAGTGCAGCAAGTTGCTCATGGGTGCTTCGTTGCTCGGCAATAAATCTGCCGGCCTTTCGTAACGCGCTTGCAGCGCAGTATCGCGCTGCCACAGATGCAACAGCGGCGCTGGCAACAGAGTCTCGCTGCCTTCGGGTTGTTTGGTACCGAAATAGGTCACCGCAGCGGCGATGCGTTGCGCATCCGCTTGAGCAAAGCGTGCATCGAAGCTGCGCAGCGGGTGATGGCGCAAGTTCTTCAACGCTTCCGCGAAACGCAGCTCCTCTGCGCTCTCCGCTTTGAAGAAGCGCAGGTATTCGCCCAGCACAGTTTCGATGGTGAACGACGGCATCTGCCACGGCGCTGCCATCACCTGCAATTCGGTGAATTGGCAGAACAGCCGGCGCAATCCTTCCGCGGATGCATTGAAGTACACCGCTGGAAAACCGTGGAACGGAAACACAAAATTGCAGTCCACCAGCGCGTAGCCGCCCGGTTTCAGCACACGCCAGATTTCTTGCGCCGCCACCCACGGCGAATGCAAATGTTCGAACACAGCAGTGGCGTACACCATCCCGATGCTGTTGTCTTTGAAGGGCAACGCGTGGGCATCGGCCACCACATCCACATGCGCTGTCAAGCAGATGTCGCTGCGAATGATGCGCGGGTTGTCCAGCGCGCGGTTGCCCGAGCCAAGATCGAGAATGACCTCGTTCGGCGGCAACGAATCCAGCATGAAAGCGATGGTGGGTTCGTAGCCCGACCACACTTCCAATGGGCCTTCGTGGCGCACTTCGCCGCCACTGGTGTCGCGCAGGATGGGCACGCCATCCAGCAGTGGGTAACGCAACCCCTCGGCGGATTGCAGAGCATCGCCTACGCGCGAAAGAGGCGACTTGCTCTTCGGGCACACCAAAAGATCGAGTAGTGCACACTCTTGTTGCAGCACGCCCAACTGCTCCGCGGTCTGACCAGACCCGCATACAGCACGCGCAGGATATCAGCAGAGCAACCGCAACTGCAAAACGATCATGGAAATAGGCCGCGATGGTGAAAGCGCACTAATGCTCTGCCGACTACGCTCAGCGCCATGTCAAGAACATGGCTTCGCTGCAGCCTCGTGGCCGTTATCGCATTCCTCGCGCTTGCCGCTAATTCAATGCTGGCACAGGCCCCAACATCCATCGATGCCTACGAGGTGGTTTGGCGCTCTCCCAGCAACGACGCCTCTGGCTCGATGCCCATCGGCAACGGCGAAGTCGGTTGCAATGTCTGGTGCGATGCAGAGGGGTTTCTGAATCTCCTTGTGTCCCGCACCGACAGCTTCAGTGAAGCGTCGCGCCTGCTGAAACTGGGAACGATCCGCATCAAGCTGGGGCACGACATCAAAAGCACCTTCTTTGAGCAGCGCCTTTGCCTGCGCGAAGGCTGCATCCGCGTGGTCGTGGGCGATGGCGCACAACGCATTGCGCTGAAGGTGTTCGTTGACAGCGCGTCGGACCTCATCTGCATTGTTGGCGAAGGTGAGAACAAGGGCGGCAGGGCGATATCTGGGCACTCGTGGCGCACGCAGTCCAAACACTTAGTGGGCGAAGAATTGCGTTCCAGTTGGACCATGCAGGAAGCACCGCCTGAAATGGAAGTGCGCGAAGCAGCGGACAACATGGTCGTCCTTCGCGACCCCGCGCGCGCCGGGTTTTTCCACCGCAACGAAACTTCCGTGGCACCGTTCACTCTCGCGCGCCAAGGCCTATCCACAGCAGACGCGCCACCCCTTGCAGACCCGTTGCTGCACCGCAGCTTTGGCCTTCTTTTCGGCGGGAAGGGATACATGCCCGGTCCCGTGCATGCTGACCGAATCGACCCTGAAGTGATCTTTAACTCCGGTCGGCCCGTCGCGCATGTCATCGCTGCGCCCTGCGTGCAAAGCTCCGACAAAGATGCGTGGCTCAAGTGCGCCACCGATTTGCTTGCGAAAGCCGATGTGAAGGCCGCCGAGCAACGTACCGCGGCGTGGTGGGCGGCATTCTGGGAGCGCTCCTCCATCTTTGTCAGCGGCGACAGCGCTCACGCGATTCCTGCGAATGCTCATCCGTTGCGCATTGGTGCCGACAGCAGCGGCGGCAACATTTTCGGTGGCAGCATCGACTGGGTGCGCGTGGTGGGGCGCGTGGAATCCACAAGTTTGCTGCTCAGCAAGAAATGGGATTTGTCGGCATCCGATGCGCCAACAGATGCCGCCACTGCGATGAGTGCCCAACCGAAGGCGCAACTGCCGCTGCTGCTGCCGCAGGCTGCTGCGCTGGACCTCACCCGCGGCTTGACCGTGCGCGCGGTGGTGCGTCAGAGCGCAGCCACCCCCATCGGCCGCATCGTCGACAAATGCACGGCCGGCAGCAGCGACGGGTTCTTGTTCGACACCCATCCTGGCCGCGCGCTGCGCTTCATCGTCGGTGCGCGCATATTGATTGCCGAGAATGCGCTGTCGCCGGATCAAACACACTCAGTGGCCGCCACTTTCGATCCAGCAACAGGACGCATGGCGCTGTACTGCGATGGGGTTCTGCTGAAAGCCAGCGACGAACCCCTCGAAGGGCAGCCGCCTTCGCGCATCACAGAAGCACTGCTGTTGCAACGCTGGATTCAGGCCTGCGGTGGCCGCGGCCGCTTTCCCATCAAGTTCAACGGCTCGATTTTCACGGTGGCACCGAAGTTCACTCAAGGCCAACCGCACAACGAGGACTGGCGCAAGTGGGGCGATTGTTTCTGGTGGCAGAACACGCGACTGCCTTATTACCCCATGCTGGCACAAGGCGATTTCGAAATGACCGACCCGCTGTTCCGGCTGTACAGCGACACTCTCGCTGTGGCCCGCGAACGCGTGCGCTCGTGGTATGGCGGTAAGGCCGAAGGCGCGTACTGGCCTGAAACCATGTCGCCATTCGGCTCTCACGCCAACAACGATTACGGCTGGAAGCGCGACGGCTTGCCCTTCAGCAAGGTTCTGTGCCCGTGGTGGGAATATGTGCGCAATCAAGGTCTGGAGTTGTTGGCACTGATGTTGGAGCGCTGGGATTACGAACGCGACCCAGCGTTTTTGAAAGAGCATGTATTGCCGTTGGCTGTTCCGATCCTGGCGTGGTTCGAAACGGCCTATCCGCGCGACGAACAGGGGCGCTTGAAGATCACTCCAACGCAATCGCTGGAAACTTTCTGGCACGGCGTGCAAGACGACATGCCGACGGTGGCGGGTTTGCACTGGGTGCTGCCACGATTGCTGGAATTGCCCGCCACGGCATTGGATGAATCCCTGCGCGAGCGTTGGCGCAAACTGCACAGCGCGGGGCCACCGATGCCGCTGCGCGATCAAGATGGCGTGCGCGTGCTATCTCCAGCCGGCGCTTTCGACCCGCGCAGTTCCAATTGCGAAAACCCAGAGCTCTACGCCGTGTTCCCCTTCCGCCACTACGGGCTGGGCAAACCCGATTTGCAAATCGCGCGCGACAGTTGGAACAAGCGCGCGCACCGCATCAACAACGGTTGGCCTCAAGACGGCCAAATCGCAGCACTCCTTGGATTAGTGCCCGACGCCCAAAATATCCTGTTGGCCAAAGTGCAAAACCACAACCGCGCACACCGCTTCCCTGCCATGTGGGGCCCCAACTTCGATTGGTGCCCGGACCAATGCCACGGCGGCAATTTGCTGGACATGACGCAACGCATGTTGCTGCAGTGCGACGGCGATGCGATCCGCGTCTTGCCTTGCTGGCCGAAGGAATGGGATGTCAGCTTCAAGCTGCACGCACCACAGCGCACCACGGTGGAAGTGGTGTGGCGCGACGGCAAAATCGAGAAACTCGAAGTGACTCCGAAGGCGCGCGCCAAGGATGTGATCATCGGCCAGAACTGAGCGCGGCGCGGCAACGGGCTGCGTGCGTCACGCCGCGCATCACTCCATCCAGCCCGGGCGCACCGGGCGCGCCAGCAGCGCGTTGGCCGCATCGTCATCGATGCAGCGCGCCTTGGCGGCGTCCCAACGAATGGTGCGCTGCGTGCGGAAGGCCACATTCCCTAACAGCACCGCTTCGGTCAGGCGGCCTGAATACGAAAACGGGCAACTCGTGGGTGTGCCGTCGCGAATGGCATCCAGCCATTCTTGATGATGTCCCGGCGAGCGCTGCAGCGTGCGCTGCGGCACCACGACTTTCTTGCCCACCGCTTCGGGCAGCACTTTCCAGCGGTCGTAATCCGCCACCAACATGCCTTGATCGCCTTCGAACAGAATGCCGTTGCCGAAATCGTCGCACCCGAGTGCGCGCAGCCGCGGCGCGGGGCGGTCGCTGCCTCCATGCCACAACACTGTCACTTCGCCGTTCGGAGTCGGCGCGCGCCATTCGCAACGCAGCCACGCCGGCGCACCATGCGCATCTGGCAACGGGCCCGTGGCACTAATGCTGTGCGGCGCGCCGATATCCAGCGCCCACCACGCGAGGTCCAACCAATGGCAAGCCATGTCCGCCAAACCACCGCCGCCGAAGCGCCAGTAGCGCCGCCACGCAGCCGGGTGATAGGCCTTGCTGAACGGTGTTTGTTCCTCGGGCCCAAGCCACAAGTCGTAATTCAAACCAGAAGGCACCGCGCCTGCGTGCGGCGCTGCGAGCGGCGCTGCAGTGGCCGACCAGTCGGTGCCCACCCACGCGGTCACGCGCGTGATTTTGCCGATGACACCCGCGCGCAATAGCTCCACCACTGCGTGATAATTCTCGCCAGCATGGATCTGCGTGCCCATCTGCGTGGCCACGCCCGCAGTGGCCGCCGCCACGATGACAGCGCGGCATTCGGCGAGTGTGTGCGTGAGCGGTTTTTCCACATACACAGGGATCTTCCTGCGCAAAGCCCACAGCGTCGGCGCCGCATGCGTGTGGTCTGGCGTGCTGATCACGACACCGTCAAGTTTTTCGGTGGCCAACAACTCGCGCCAGTCTGCGTAACACTTCGCGTCGCCATGCCGTGCCGCGACACTCTTCAAATATCCCGCATCGACATCGCACAGCGCCGCGATCTGCTCGCCCGAAACGCCCTCCAAGTTCGCACCGCCGCGATTGGCCACGCCAATCACACCAATGCGTAATTTCTCGCGCCGTGGCAAGCGCAACACGCTGGGAAAACCAAGCGCCGCAGTGACTGCAATGCTGGCTCCAAGAAACTGCCGTCGTGTAACGCGCATCAGCGCTTCTCCCCGTGGTGCTCGCGCAAGTGCTGCTCCAACAAATCGGCGCCGTGGTCGCGAGTGCCATCGCGCCACACCAAGTGCGCATGCCCGCTGCCGGCTTCGCGATTGTCAAACTCCAAAACGCTGGTGACGGTGCGGAGACGCCAAGCACAGGCCTGCCGTGGTGCAACAGTGCCCCACCAAGCGAAACGCATTGCGGCCAGATCGCCATCGAAGATGCGCTGCTCTGCGGCGGCGGCCTCCGCCGCTGGAAAATTGCCCGTGAAGGCGCGCACCAATTCGCGCAGCAAGGCCATGTCGTCGGCTTCCATCTGCGCCAACGGCAAACCCTTCGGTTCAATGTCGGCCACCCCACGCGCGGGCCCCGCAAAAACATCCCCAGGCACTGCGCCGGGCATAGTGGCTGCGGCACGCTCTTCCGCATCCAAGTGCTGCATCAATTGAATCGCGACATCTTCCTCACGCCCGAGAATGCGCAAACCTGCGGAAGGGCCGCTTTGTATTTCCGCTGGGTGCGTGCCCAAGAACATTGGCGTCAACGCCACCCCGCTGCCCACGCTGGTGAAAGTGATGACCACATGATGCCCTTCCATACGCCAGCCCCAAGGCTTGGCGGATGACGGCTGCCCAAACACGGCGAAGGCATATTGCTCGGCATCGCGCGCGGCGCCGTTGCCCCCCGCTGCAATTTCCATCTGCGCCAAGACTGGCTCCAGCGCCATGATGCTGGTGACTTTCAAATAACCCTGCGACGACAACAGCGAACGCATCAGCGTGTGCGCTGCGCGGCGCGCAGCAGCATCCATGTCTTTCAAGCGCAGCCCTGCGCGAGCGCCGGGCAGATAACTCCACTTCAAGCGCGTGGCATCGTCAAAGGCAAAGCACAGCTTCGTGCGCTGCTCTGTTGCCAAAGCATCGACCAACGCTTGCGCGTTGGTCTCCATGTCGGTGGCACTGCGAGAGCGCACCAGCGTGGCCAAGAGCAACCCAAGGGCTAAGTGGTGCAGGCGCGCTTGCATGGGAGGATGATAGGGCATGAATCGCGACGCAATGCAACCTGTTTCTGGCGCGGAAGTGCAGCAGGTCTTGGAGCGCCTCGTGCAGCAGGCACCTTCGGCCTTCGATGTGGACGCTGCAGATCGCGCGGCGGTAGAGGCCAAAGCCGGGGCCCAAGCATCCACTTATGGCGAAGTGCTGCCTGCTGGCATCGCACCGCTGGCGCGCGCCCTCGGTGTGCAACGCGATTGCGTTTTCGCCGACCTCGGTTCGGGTTCTGGCTTGGTGGTGTTTGGGATGGCGCTGCTGCACCCGCTCGCAGCGTCGGTCGGCATCGAACTGTCACGCGCGCGCCACGCAGCGGCGCAAGCGAGCCTCGCGCAACTCAAACAAGATGCACCCACAGTTTTGCTGCCACGCCTCGAATCCGTGCGCTTGTTGCAAGGCGACTTACTGGACTGCGACTGGCACGGCTGCACTCACGCATTTGTGGCCGCCACCTGTTTTCCGCCCGCGCTGTTGCACGCACTGCTGACCAAAGCCCGCAGCACGCCGACACTGCGCCGCATCGCGCTGACGGTGCCGCTGCCCGACGCATGGCGCCCGGCCTTCAGCAGCGTGGGGCATCTGCCCTTGCCCATGACTTTCTCGCCCCGCGTAAAGGTGCACCTGTACGAACCGCGCTAGCATTGCGGGCATCGCGCGCTGACACAAACGAACACGGGCCGCGGCATCAGCCACGGCCCGCGAGTGGAGCAGATGGGGATCGAACCCACTACCTCGTCGTTGCGAACGACGCGCTCTCCCAGATGAGCTACTGCCCCAAGGATCGGCGCGATCCTACGAGCGCCGCCGTAGCCGCTCAAGACCACGGGCGTCAGCCCGAACGCCATCCGAGCGCGGGTAAGCTACGCCCATGCCCGAGCAAATCGAAGTGAAGCATGACTTCGAGAAGACGCCGCTGACCCGGCCCGAGTACATCGCCGCCCTCGTGCACCTTTACCGCGGCGAAATGCACCGCGCCCTTACTTGGCGGCAACGCCTGGACAACAGCACCAATTGGGCCATTGTCTCCACCGGCGCCTTGCTTTCGTTCTTGTTCACCAACACGCAGCACGAAACCCATGTGGTGGCCATCTTGGCCATCTTGCTGGCCTTCTTCATGCTCTGCTACGAAGCTCGGCGCTTTCGCTACTTCGATGTGTGGCGCGCCCGCGTGCGCAAGCTGGAAGAAAACTTCTATGCACCGCTGCTGCGCCGCGACCTCACTTCGCCTATTGAAAACTGGGGCTTCCTTGTGGCCGAGGACCTAACCACACCGCGCTTCAAGATTTCGTACATCACCGCACTGCGCGCGCGCCTGATCCGCAACTACATTCCCATCTTTTTCGTGCTGTATGGCGCGTGGGTGACGAAGCTGATTCTGCATCCGCACCCGCTGGTGCCCAAAGACGAAAGCGGCCACGCCGCATCCTTCGGCACCATCTTCACGCACCTGAATGTTGGGCCGATGCCCACTGCCCTCGTCTTGGCGCCCGCCGTGGCATTGGTGCTGTTTCTAATTTATGTGCTCGTGTTCGGACGCGCAGAGCGCACGAAGGACGCCGAGTGGTGGTCCAACGACGCTGGCGATTCCGTCGACGAAATCTCGTAACCCCGCACCGCAAGCGCAAGTCAATCGTTGGTCAGCGCTTCCTCCCATGCCGCGGCGTTGAAACCAACCAGCAAAGCGCCGCCAACTTTCAAAGTGGGCGCCCTGAGATTCCCCGAGGGGCCGCACAGCAGCGCAACCAAGTCTGCATCTGCTGGGCGTTCGCGGCCCTTCAGCGAAAAGTTGCTGGACTTGGCGCCACGAGAAACCACCAACTGGTTCATGCCATGCAGCGCCTTCAACGCAGCAGGCCCCTCGAAGCGCGTGGTCTTTGCATCCACCACCAGACTGGCGGTGAGGCCGCGCTTCGCAAGGAAAGCGTCGGCCTTGGTGCAACTCACTCAACCCTTGCGGCGGTAATACCAAGCAGGTGTGGTCATGATGGAGTTCCTTCGCGGCATTGTGCCCGCAAAATCAAAGTGACATCGCCGCAGCCAGCAGGCAACGGAAGGGGCACTAATGGCCAACCATCGTCGCGCATGGCGCGGACTTCGATCAACGCGAAACCGCTGGCTGCCAGCATGGCCAGCAGCGTGTCGCGCTGGAACAGCAACAACTGGTACTCATCGGTACTTTGTTCCGGCACACCGGGCACGCCGTGCGCTAACAACAAGATGCGAATGATCTCGCGCCCCGTGGCAGCATCGATACCTGCGCTTTCATAATGCACTGCGGCCACGCCACCGCCAGGAATGGGTGTCGGAGGCGTTTGCAGCAACACCTCCCCCGCTTCCAGTGGCACTCCAAGTTCCTGCACTGTGAGCCCAAGGAAATACAGCCCACCGGGTTCCAGCAACTGCTGCACGCGGCGCAGGTGTTGCTCCACCGCCGCAAAGTCCGGCAAGTGCGCCACGCTGCTGTACAGGTTCAGCGCGAGGTCGAAGGGCCCGCTGTGAAGCGGCAAGTCGCGCATGTCGGCCAGCACGATTTCGCTCTCATAGCGCCACAGCAGCTTCTGCGCCTCGTCCACCATGCCGGGCTGGATGTCTACACCCGCCACCGCAGATCCTTGCACCGCGAAAGGCAGCAGCCACTTGCCGGGCCCGCATGCGGGGTCCATCACTCTGCGCGGGGCGTGGCCCGAATGCTGCTGAGCCCACTCCTGCACGGCTGCCACCAAGGCCGTTTCAGGGTTCACCAACGTGGCGTAAATCAACGGGTATGAATAGATGCCCACGCGCCCCCATCGTGAGCAGCGCAGCGGCGCGACGCAAGCCATGCGCAGCGCTGGAAGGCGCAAGTTGTGCCCGTAAGATTGCCCCGACATGAGCGGACCCAAAGATTCAGATTTCTCCTCTCTGCGCATCGAACGGGAGCCCGAAGCGGCCCCGAAGAAGCACGGTAAGCCGCGCCGCCAGGCACCCCGCATCGTCGGGCCCCTGGTCACCCTCGCCATCTTGGGCGTGGCGGCTTGGTTCGTGTGGCCCATGGTGGCCCCCAAACTCGAAAGTTGGCGTGCACCAACAGTGGAAACATCCATCGTGGTGCGCACGCGTGCGGGTGGCGCAAACGAAATCACCATTGCGGCGGGCTATGTCGTGGCCCGCACCCGGGCTGCCTTGGCAGCGAAAGTCCCCGGCAAGCTGGTGGAACTGAATGTCGACAGCGGCTCGCTGGTGAATAAAGGCGATGTCATCGCGCGCATCGACCCATCAGGTTTTGAAGCGCAGCGCGACCGCTCATTGGCAAGGCTGGAACAAATGAAGGCCGAAGTGGTGGCTGCCGAAGTGCGCGTTGGCATCAGCAAGAAAGCGGTGACGCGCGTAGATCGCTCTATCGAACAAGCCCAAGCCTCTGAACAAGAGTCACAGATTGACATCATCGAGGCCGAACGCGTGCTGGCCTTGGAGAACCGCCTGCAAGAACGCGGTGCTTCGACCGAAGACGCCGTGAAGCGCGCCGCATCGGCGTTGGCGCGGCTGCGCGCCACGCTGACGCGCCAAAAGGCTGGCATTCAAGCGCTGCTGGCAGAGCAAGATTCCACCAAGGCCGAAGTGAAAGGTGCCGAAGCCCGCGTTCAAGTGGCGGCGCAGCAAGTGCTGGAGGCCGAAGCCGGATTGCGCGCGGCCGCCACCGACCTTGCCGACTGCGCCATCCGCGCTCCGTTCAGCGGCATCGTGTTGCGCAAAGAAGCCGAAGTGGGCGAAATTGTGGTGCCCGCATTGGCCGGCGGCGGCAGCAGCCGCGGCGCGGTAGTGACCATGGCCGACACCGCTTCGCTGGAATTGGAAGTGGATGTGTTCGAGCGCGACATCGGCGAGATCAAAGACGGCGCGCCCTGTGTCATCACGCTGAACGCATGGACGGGCGTGAGCTTCGCCGCACATGTGCGCCAGAAGATGCCGACAGCGGATCGCACCAAAGGCACCGTGCAAGTGAAAGTGGCGTTCGATGTGCCCGATGCGCGCGTGATGCCAGAGCTGGGCGGCAAGGCCACTTTCTTGCGCCAACGCGAAGTTGTTGCTGCGCCGGCTGAAGTGCAAGTTCTTGCCAACGCCCTCACGGAGCGCGACGGACAACGCGGTGTGTTCGCATTAGAGCGCGGTCGTGTGCGCTTCGTGCCCCTTGAACTTGGCGAGCGCCGCAACGACCGCGTAGTGGTGCGCCGCGGCCTCGAAGGCGGCGAGTTAGTCATCGTGAACCCCGAACTGGCCCTCAGTGATGGGCTGTTGGTGCAGACCAAAGACCCGTGAAGCGCGCCTGGGCGCCGGAGCAGAGAACTCATGAGCAGCGAAAACCTAGTGCACTTCGAAGGTGTCGACAAAATCTATCGCCGTGGTGGTGAAGAACTGCATGTGTTGTCGGGGCTAAACCTCGATGTGCGCCGTGGCGAATTCTTGGCGCTGATGGGCCCTTCAGGCTGCGGCAAGAGCACCATTCTCAATCTCGCTGGCGGATTAGATGTGCCCGATTCAGGCGTGGTCTCATTCAACGGCGAAGACATTGGTGCCATGAGCGAATCCAGCCGCGCAGCTTGGCGTGCGCGCAACGTGGGATTCATCTTCCAAGCCTACAACCTCATTCCCGTGCTCACTGCGCGCCAGAATGTGGCGCTGCCTTTATTGCTGACGCCACTGTCGTCAGCGCAGCGCAAGGTGCAAGCGGCGAAGGCCTTGCAGTTGGTGGGCTTGGAAGATCGCAGCGAGCACTACCCCAATCAGCTATCGGGCGGCCAAGAGCAGCGCGTCGCCATCGCGCGCGCCATCGCCACCGACCCAGCAATGCTGCTGGCCGACGAACCCACGGGCGACCTTGATGCTGCCAGCGCCGAAGCGGTGCTGAAGTTGTTGAAGGGTCTGTGCCGCGAAATGGGCAAGACCATCGTCATGGTGACCCACGACCCGAAGGCCGCAGAGCAAGCCGACCGCACACTCAAATTGGACAAGGGCGTGTTGGTGCAAGCGACGCACGGAGCGGCGCACTGATGCCCCGCATTCCGTTCCGCTTGATCCTCGCCCACGCCCGCAAGAACAAATTGCGCGCGCTGCTCACCGTCGGCAGCGTGTTCATGGCCGTGATGATCTTCGGCTTCCTGCGCACCTTCATCGTGGGCATGGAAACCAGCCTCAACGAATGCAATGCCGCCCGCGTTGTGACGGGCAGCCGCTTGTCGCTGTTCGCGCATGTGCCCATCAAACTCCAACCAGAATTGAAAGCGCTGGCTGAAGACAAGGCTCTCGGCATCACGCACTTCACATGGTTCGGCGGCATCTATCTGAACTCAGACCCCGAGCACTATTGGGGCCGCTTCGGCGTCGATGTTGAGAGTTTTCGCGTTGTCTATGGCGGCGATCTGAACATGCCGGAAGGGCAGTGGACCAAATGGTCTGCAACGCGCCAAGGCTGCATCATCGGTGCGGACCTCGCCAAGGATGAGCAACTGACCATCGGCAGTCGCGTGCGTGTCAGCGGCAACATCTTCCCTGGCGAACTCGATTTGGAAGTGCTGGGCATCTACACATCCAAGGTGCGTTCGTTCGACCAGAAGACGATGTTCTTTCACTGGGACTACATGAACGAACTCAGCCGCAAAGAGGGCGGCCGCGCGGATGTTGTTTCTACCTTCACGATGCTGTTGAAGTCGCCGCAAGACGCCGCACCACTGTGCAGCAAGGTCGATGCGGAATTCGAAAGCAGCCCGCACCGCACGCTCACTATGACCGAGCGCATGTTCCAAGCGCAGTTCAACGCCATGTGGGGCAACTTGCCTTTGTTCTTCGGCATCCTTGGCGGCGTGGTGCTTTTCGCGTGTTTGATGGTCACCAGCAACACCATGATGCTGAACGCGCGCGAACGCGTGCAAGAAACAGGCGTACTGAAAACGCTTGGGTTCACAGCGCCGATGCTCTTGTGCATGACCATGGTGGAAAGTTTGTTGCTGTGCTTGTTGGGTGGCGGGCTGGCCATGCTGTTGGTGCAAAGCGTCGACGGCAAAATGCTGATGTTCGTCATTGCGAGTGTGCCCCCGAGCACGGTGTGGACGGGCCTCGGAATCGCTGCGTTGTTAGGCGTGCTCAGCGGCCTCTTCCCTGCGCTCATGGTTTCGCGCTTGCAAATTGTTGAAGCGTTGCGGAGGAGAGCGTGATGCCCGTACCCATCCAATACAACTTGCGCAGCCTCTTCTATCGCAAGACCGCCACCTTGCTGACGCTGATGGCTGTGACACTCACCGTCGGCATCCTCTGCGTGCTGCTGGCCGTGGCTCAAGGCTTCAAGGCTTCGCTCACGGGCACTGGCCGTGTTGACAACATCATCGTGCTGCGTTCTTCAGCCAACAGTGAAGGCGAAAGCACTCTCGGGCGCGGAGATGTCACCGTACTCAGCGCTGTGCCTGGGATCGCCAAGGATGCTGCTGGCCGAGCACTGGTGTGCGGCGAGCTGTACGCGGCTTTGCTGCTCGAAAAGGAAGGCGCCGCTGTCATGGGCGGCAACAGCACCAATGTGGCGCTGCGCGGTGTGCAACCCACCAGCTTCGCCATCCGCGATTCCGTGCGGATCACCGAGGGCTCTTGCTTCAAGCCGGGTGCCCGCGAAGTGGTCGTGGGCCATTCACTGGTCGGGCGCATCCGCAACTGTCGTTTGGGCGGCTTCGTGCGCATCGCCAACGAAGACTGGGCCATCGTCGGCGTGATGAACGCCGGAGGCAGCGCCTTCGACAGCGAGATTTGGGGCGATGTCGATTTGCTGATGCAAGTGTTCGACCGTTCCTTCTTCAACTCTGTCATCATTCGCGCTGAATCGGTGGCCGGCGTGGGTGAGCCCGCGCTGTACGAAGGCAATTTCATCGGACGCAAACAAGTGCGCGCAGGCGCAGGCATGTTGGGTTGGATCACCGACCGCGTCTCGGGAGTGCAGGCCGTTTGCGAACGCACTTATTTCGAGAAACAGGCCGGGTTCCTTGGCGGCTTCCTCACTTTCGCGTCATTCTTCTTGATCACATTGATGAGCTTGGGCGCGCTCGCAGGCCTCACGAACACTTTCCTCGCAGCGGTTTCTGGACGCACGCGCGAAGTGGGCGCGCTGTTGGCCATCGGCTATCGCCCTTGGCAAGTCTTCTGCGGCTTCCTGTTGGAATCCGTAACTCTGGCGCTCATCGGCGGCGTGCTGGGTGTGTTGTTGGCCTGGCCGGTGAACGGCCTCCAAACGGGCACCACCAACTGGGGCACTTTCACTGAACAGGCCTTCGCCTTCACCATCGACAGCACTGTGGTGCTCTCCGCGCTGAGCATGGCTTTGGTTGTCGGCGTCTTGGGCGGCGCGTTGCCTGCATGGCGCGCGGCGCGCTTAAAGCCCGTCGACGCGCTCCGCCGCGGCTGACACGCTGCGCTACATTCGGTTTTATGCGTTCCGAACTAGTCTGGTCCGAATCTGCGCTCGCGGGGTGGCTCATCGCTGCTCCGTTAGGCGAGCACACTTTGGATGCGGCCGCCATTGCTGGCGAGCGGCCCTTGGAAATCGAAATCGGTAGCGGCAAGGGCGCGTTCTTGCTGGCCGCTGCGCAGGCGCGGCCCGACACTGTTTTCTTAGGGTGCGAATTGAAAAAACTCCATGCGCACTTCGTGGCCTCGCGCTGCGCCAAGCGTGGCTTGAACAACGCTCGCGCAATGCAGGTCGATGGCTTGCGCCTGTTGCAAACGCTGCTGCCTGCTGCCTGCGCGCAAGCGGTGCATTTGTATTTCCCAGACCCCTGGTGGAAACGCGCGCACAAGAAGCGCAAGGTGTACACGCCGCTATTTTTCGCCGCCGCTGCGCGCGTGCTGCGGCCTGATGGTCTGCTGCACACCGCCACTGATGTGCCCCATGTCGCCGCAGAGATCGACGCTGCCGTCAACGCAAGTGGCTGCTTTGCGGCCTTGCCGCCGCCGCCCCTCGACGCCGCGGCGCCACGCTCTAATTTCCACGAAAAAGCACTGCAAAATGGCCATGTCATTGAGCGCCGCTTGTTCCGGCTTGATGCAGCGCGCACTGCGCAGACAATCTCCCCATGCCCACGCTGATCCTGATCCCCACGGTGCTCGAAGCCAAGCTGCTGTTCCCCAAGCCTGTGACGGGCCAAGTGCGCATGGCGCTGTGTGGGTTTTCTCTGGCCATCGCAGGCACGCGCGCGGCGGAATTATTGAGCCGCGAAAAATATGAGCGCGTGTTGCTGTTGGGCATCGCAGGCAGCTTGGATGTGGATGCCGCTCCGATTGGCAGTGCGCATAGTTTCAGCAGCGTGCGCGTGGATGGCCTCGGTTGCGGCGAAGGCGCGCGCTTCGAAGATGCCCGCGCATTGAAGATGCCGCTGTTCACTGGCGAAGACGGCGCCGACAAAGAACCACTGTTCGACGAACTCGCCTTGGCAGGCCCGGGCGCTGCGGCGCTGCTGAGTGTGGCCAGCGCAGCAGGATCGCCAGAAGAAGCGCTGCGCCGGCGGCGGCGCCATCCCACTGTGATCGCAGAAGACATGGAAGCCTTCGCGGTGGCTTTCGCCTGCGCGCGTGCGGGCGTGCCGCTGCATGTGGTGCGCGGCATTTCCAACATTGCTGGCGAACGCGACAAAGATGAGTGGCGCGTGAAGCCTGCTTTGGAAGCCGCGAAGAGCACGGCTCTCGGCCTGCTCGGGCTGGAAAGGTGACATGCGCACTTTGAGCCTCGGCATTTCTCCTTGCCCCAACGACACCTTCATCTTCCACGGATTGTTGACCGAAGCGGTGCGCCCTGAAGGCTTCAAACTAGCGCTGCACATCGCGGATGTTGAAGAACTGAACGCGGGCCTGATCAACGGCGACTTAGATGTGGCCAAGGCATCCTTCCCCGCTGCCGCAGAAGTTGCGAGCACGCATGTCACCTTGCCTTGTGGTGGGGCGATTGGTTTCGGTGTTGGCCCTGTGCTGCTGGCCCCTGCAGAGCCCGACACACGCAGCACCCAACGCCCACGCGTGCTGCTACCTGGCAAGCACACCATGGCCACACTGCTCTGGCGCACTTTCCACAGCGACATTGGGGCAGAAGAAATCCAAGTACGCTTCGACCGCATCATGCCCATGCTGCAAGCGCGGGAGGCCGAGTATGGCGTGTGCATCCATGAGGGGCGCTTCACCTATGGACGCTACGGGCTGACGCTGCTGGAAGACTTGGGCACGCGCTTCGAAGTGCGCTTCAAGCAGCCGCTGCCCCTTGGCGGCATCTTCGCCAAAGCGGCGCTAGGGCGTGAAATCCACAGCGCGCTCATCAGCGCCATCCGCGCTTCGTTGGCACTGGCGCAAAGCGCGCCGGATGCGGCCCTTGCAACGCAACGCCGCCATGCGCGCGAGCTGGATGACGCGGTGATCCGCGAACATGTGCGCTGCTATGTGAACCAGTATTCCGAGAAGCTCGACGGTGCTGGCCTCGCCGCGCTGGCTGGCGTCGAAGCGTTGCTGCGCAAACCGCTGCCGCCCTTGGCCGGCGCATAGAGCGCGGCTGCAAACGCTGCGGCGCATCACGCCGCGTGGTGGTGCGCGGGTCGCGGCGTAGACTGGCCGCCATGAAGGACATCCTCAACGCACTGGGGCTCGCGGCCATCAATGAAGGCGCTCACGACGGCGAAAAATCGCTTGCGTGTTCCGGCAGCGTGCTGCAATCGCTGAACCCCACCACTGGCGAGCCCATCGCAGCAGTGCGCTTGGCCACCGCTGTCACTTTGGAAGAGCTGACCGTGGCCACCCAACGCGCGTTCGAGAAATGGCGGACCGTGCCGGCGCCCCAGCGCGGCGAAATCGTGCGCCGCATCGGCGACGCCTTGCGCGCGAAGAAGGAACCGCTGGGCAAACTTGTCAGCTTAGAAATGGGCAAGATTCTGTCTGAAGGTTTGGGCGAAGTGCAAGAGATGATCGATATCTGCGATTTCGCCGTCGGGCTGTCGCGGCAATTGTGCGGTTCCACCATGCACAGCGAGCGCCCCGGCCACCGCATGTACGAACAGTGGCATCCCCTAGGGCCAGTGGCGATTATCACCGCCTTCAATTTCCCAGTGGCCGTGTGGTCGTGGAACAGCGCGTTGGCTGCAGTATGCGGCGACAGCGTGCTGTGGAAGCCATCGATGAAGACGCCGCTGTGCGCCATCGCGGTGCAGAACCTGATCGCACCGATTGTCAAAGAGGCTGGCCTCGCTGGTGTGTTCAGCATGGTTCTCGGCACCGACAGCGATGTGGGCGAACGCGTGGTGGCCGATAAGCGTTTCCCGTTGGTGAGCGCCACCGGTTCGTGCCGCATGGGCCGCCGCGTGGGCAGCGTGGTTGCGCAGCGCTTCGGGCGCTCGCTGCTGGAACTCGGCGGCAACAACGCCATCACTGTGCTGGAAGACGCAGATTTAGACCTCGCGCTGCGCGCCATTGTGTTCGGCACCATCGGCACAGCGGGCCAGCGTTGCACCACCACGCGGCGCCTGCTGCTGCACGAGAAGATCCACGATCAAGTAGTGGAACGCTTGGTGAAGGCCTGCGGGTCGGTGCGCATCGGCGACCCGCTGGAACGCGGCACGCTGATGGGCCCACTGATCGACGAAGACGCGGTGCGCGGCTATCTGCACGCAGTGGCCACTGCGGAGAAAGAAGGCGGGCGCAAACTCTGCGGCGGCGCACGCATCGAGCGCGCTGGGTGTTTCGTGCAACCCACAGTGATCGCAGCTAATACCACCATGCACATCTGGCGCGAAGAAACCTTCGCCCCCATCGTGTATGTGTTCAAAATCAAAACCCTCGCTGAGGCCATCGAACTGAATAATTGCGTGGACCAAGGGCTGTCCAGTTCTATCTTCACGCGCGATTTGCTGGCAGCGGAATCTTTCCTTGCTGCCACAGGATCCGATTGCGGCATCGCCAATGTGAACATCGGCACCAGTGGCGCAGAAATCGGTGGTGCCTTCGGTGGCGAGAAAGACACCGGCGGTGGTCGCGAAGCGGGTTCCGATTCTTGGAAGGCCTACATGCGCCGCCAAACCAACACCATCAATTGGTCGAAATCGCTGCCGCTCGCCCAAGGCGTCACCTTCGATCTCTGACAGCGCCGCTACCGTCCAAGGGCGGTGCGCACGGCGGCGGCGGCCGCTTCAGCGGTAATGCCGAACTCTTTGTACAGCCGCTCCGCGGGCGCTGACGCGCCGTAGTGATCCAGCGTGATGTAAGAGCCAGCATCGCCCGCCCACCGTTCCCAGCCGAAGCGCGTAGCAGCTTCCACCACGACGCGCACTTTCAGCGAACGAGGCAGCACTTGATCGCGCCACGATTCCGGCTGCCGCGCGAACAGCTCCCAACTGGGCATGGAAACCACTCGTGCACGGAGGCCTTCCGCAGCCAAGAGCTCGCGGGCTTTCAATGCCACGGACACTTCGGTGCCGGTAGCGATGATGACCGCTTGCGCTGCCCCGCCTTCTGCTTCCGCGAGGATATAGGCGCCACGGTGGAGGCCATCGGCGGCGCCGAGTTTGGTGCGGTCCAGCGTGGGCGCGTTCTGACGCGACAACACAATGCAAGCAGGCCCGTCGCTGCTGAAGGCTGCGATGTACGCCTCGCGCACTTCGTTGGCGTCGCAAGGGCGCAGCACCAACATGCCCGGCATCGCGCGCAGCGCAGCCAAGTGTTCCACGGGTTGATGCGTGGGGCCGTCCTCGCCCACGCCGATGGAATCGTGAGTGAAAATGTGACGCACCGGCAGCTTGCACAGTGCCGCCAAGCGCAGCGCGGGGCGCATGTAATCGGTGAATACAAAGAAGGTGCTGCCGTAAGCGATGACGCCGCCGTGCAAAGCCATGCCGTTGACAATGGCGCCCATGGCGTGCTCGCGAATGCCGTAGGCGATGTTGCGCGGGATGCCATCGCCCGAACCGAACGCGGGCAAGTGTTCCATGGCAGTGAAGTTCGATTCTGCGAGATCCGCCGAACCGCCCACCAATGCGGGCGCCACTTTCGCCAACGCTTGCAACACTGCTTGGCCCGCCTTGCGCGTGCCCATGCCCTTCGCGTCCGCTGGGAATGTTGGCAGCGCAGCTTCCCAACCCCGCGCCAACTTGCCGCGCGAAGCGTCTTCGAACTCTTCCGCCAATGCGGGATGCGCCGTGGCATAAGCACGCCAACGCGCGCGCCACGCTTCGTGATCTGCGCGCCCACGCGCAACCACTGCGGCCCTGTGCGCTTCCACTTCCGGCGGCACAAAAAACGCTGGCTCTTCCGGCCAACCCATCACGCGCTTGGTGGCCTTCACTTCGTCCGGGCCTAGTGGTGCCCCATGCGCTTTGGATGAATCTTTCTTGCCCGGCGAGGGCCAACCAATGATGCTGCTGACGCGAATGAAGCTGGGCCGCGCATCGGCGCGTGCTGCCGCGATGGCCACGCGCAGAGCCGCGAGGTTTTCTGCCGAATCCACCGACTGCACATGCCAGCCATACGCCGCGTAGCGCGCGCACACATCTTCAGTGAACGTGATGTCCGTGCGCCCATCGATGGTGATCTTATTGTCGTCCCAGAAACAGATCAGCTTGCCCAGCTTCAAGTGCCCGGCGAGGGAACTGGCTTCGGCGCTGACGCCTTCCATCAAGTCGCCATCAGAAACGATGCACCAAGTGGTGTGATCGACAATGGTGTGGCCTGGACGATTGAAGCGCGCGGCGAGATGCACTTCCGCCAGCGCCATGCCCACAGCGTTGGCCAAGCCTTGGCCCAGCGGGCCCGTGGTCACTTCCACACCCGGAGTGTGCTTCACTTCTGGATGGCCAGGAGTGAGGCTGCCCCACTGGCGAAAGTTTTTCAGGTCGTCAATGGAAACTTCGTAGCCGCTCAAGTGCAGCAGCGCGTACTGCAACATCGAAGCGTGGCCGCAAGACAGCACGAAGCGGTCGCGGTCGGGCCAGTGCGGCATGTGCGGGTCGTGTTTGCGCTCTTCGCTGAAGAGCAACCACCCCAACGGCGCCAAGGCCATGGGCGTGCCCGGATGGCCAGAGTTCGCGGCCTGCACCGCGTCCATGCTCAAGGCCCGCACCGCATCGACAACCACCGCAACCGAGTCTCGGGTCATTAGCAAGCTCCTCGCGCGCTGGCGTTGTATCAGAGGCACACGCCTGCGGCAGCCCCGTGCCATAGACTCTGCGGGCCATGCACTTTCGCGTTCTTGCTGCCACCGCCACCACTCGCACTTTTGCGACGCGGCTGCCCTTTCGTTTTGGGGCGGTGACCATCACAGAACTGCAACGCGTCCTGCTGCATCTGCGTGTGGTCGGACCCGATGGCCGCGAGGCCGATGGCTTCGCCGCAGATTTCATGGTGCCCCGCTGGTTTGACAAACGCGCGGAAGGAACGCCTGCTGATGATGTGCGCGCGCTCGAAGAATCGTTGCGCATCGCGGTGCAGCGCCTGCTGCGCCCCAACGGGAACACGGTCTTCGCCCAGTGGCTGGCTCTTGAACGCGCCACTTTCGAAGGTCTCCGTGACGACCCCGACGCAGCGTTGGTGGCGGGCTTCGGGCTGGCACTTGTTGAACGAGCACTGATGGACGCCGCCTGTCGTTGGGCTGGCATCAGTTTCCATGCGGCATTAGTGCGCAACCTCTTCGCCTTCGACGCGGGCCAAGTAATCGCCGAGTTGGGCAGCTGGCGCGTGGAACTGAATCTTCCAAACAATCCCGCCCGCACGGTGCGCTTGCGCCACACGGTGGGCTTCCTCGACGCTTTGCGGCGCACGGACGCAGCCGCCGTGGCCATGCCGATCGACGAGCGGGCTTCCATCGCTACAGCGCTGCAAGCGGAAGGCCTGCCCAACGACGGCCTGCCCGCAACGCTGGAGGACGCCATCGACCACTATGGGCTGACGGCCTTCAAAGTGAAGCTGAGCGGCGACACCACGCGCGACCTTTCGCGTTTGCTGGCTGTGGCCAACTTGCTGGTGGACCGCGTGCCGCGTGCAGCGCTGCGCGTGACACTGGATGCGAACGAGCAGTACGCAGACCTCGACGCTCTTGGATTAGTGCTCGATCGACTGACCGAAGACCCAGCGGGGCGGCGCTTTCTTTGCGCACTCGCATTTGTTGAGCAACCGTTGCCGCGGCGCCTGTGCTGCGCGCCAGAAACCGCTGCGGCCATCCAGCGCTTCGCGCGCCACGCACCGCTGCTGTTGGACGAAGGTGACAGCGACACGCTCGCTTTCGCGCGCGCCAGAAGCCACGGTTGGAGCGGCGTGTCAGTGAAGCCTTGCAAGGGAGTGTTTCGAGCATTGTTGAACCGCGGTTTGGTGGAGCGCAGTAACGGAAAACTCTTCCTGTCCGCGGAAGACCTCACTTGTCCACCAACCACCGCGCTGCAACAAGACCTCGCCTTGGTAGCCAGCCTTGAATTGCCGGATGTGGAAAAGAATGCGCACCATTATTTCCGCGGGCTGGATGCGCTGGGTGATGAAGAGCGCAGTGGCGCGCTGCGCACGCATCCGCATTTGTATGAACGCAGCGGCGCCATGGTGCACCTTGCTGTACGCAAGGGCCTGTTGAACTTGAGCGACATGGACAGCGTTGGCTTTGGTGCTGGCGCAGACCCGCGCAACAGCGCGGATGCGATATTGCTTCGCATGGAGGCGCCATGAGCACAAACGGCGAAGACAATAAGGCCAGTCCGAGCGTTAGCCCGGGCGGCAGTCCGAGCGTTAGCCCGGGCAAGGTCCGCACCTTCACCCAATTCGCCGCGCAGTGGGCGCAAGCGGCGCCAGAACGCTCTTTGGTGGAACACCCGCAATTGGGCGCGGGCCCCTTGGCGCAATCCATCACCGTCGAAGGAAAGCAATTGCCCAATCGATTCGCTATTCACCCCATGGAAGGTTGGGATGGCACTGAACAAGGCGCGCCCAGCGAATGGACATTGCGCCGTTGGGAGCATTTCGGTCGCAGCGGTGCCGCGCTGATTTGGGGTGGCGAAGCTTTTGCAGTGGTGCCCGAAGGCCGCGCGAATCCGCGACAACTTTGTCGCCATCCGCAAACAGACAACGCCGCGACGCTCGCGAAACTGCGCGCTGCTGTGTTGAAAGGCCGTGCGCAAGCAGGCTTCACGGACCAACCATTCCTGCTCGGCTTGCAGCTCACTCATTCCGGTCGCTTCAGTGTTCCGCTGCCCGGAGCGCCAGCACCGAAGCCAGCGCAACGCAACCCGCTGTTGGAGCAGCGCTACCCACATCACGCCACCGCAGCGCTGATCAGCGACGCAGAACTTGAAGACCTCATTGGTGCCTACGCCGCCACCGCGAAGCTCGCCTGGAATGCGGGCTTCGATTTCGTGGATCTGAAAGCCTGTCACGGCTACTTGGTGCACGACCTACTTGGTGCGCACACGCGCAGTGGCCCCTTCGGTGGCAGCTTCAACAATCGCACACGCTTCTTGCGCATGCTGGTGGAAGCGGTGCGCGCAGAATGCATGGGCCTCGGCATCGGCGTGCGCCTGAGCGCGTTCGATTGCGTGCCGCACGAAGCAGACCCCGCAACAGGCATTGGTCGGCCAATGCAACACGAATTGCCATGGCGCCACAGCTTCGGAGTGAACCAACAACACCCCGAGCGCGCCGACTTCAGCGAGCCGCGCGAATTAGTGCGCGCGTTGGAACGCATGGATGTGCGTCTGTGGAATGTGTCCGCAGGCTCTCCCTACTGGTGCCCGCATGTGCAGCGGCCCGCAACCTTTCCGCCCTCGGATGGATATCTGCCCCCGCGCGATCCGCTCTGCGAAGTGGCTGCACTGTTCGCCGCTGCCGAAGCCGTGCGCAGCGCGGCCACTGGCATCACCGTGGTGTCCACAGGCGCCACCTACTTGCAGGAGTGGCTTCCCCATGTGGTGGAGGCAGAGATCGCGCGTGGCGCCACAGATTTCGTGGGCCTCGGGCGCATGGTCCTTTCGGACCCTGACTACCCGCGCCGCCTGCTCCAAGAAAACCGCATCGACCGTCGCCTGCTCTGCCGCACCTTCAGCGAATGCACCAGCGCGCCACGCGCAGGCCTCATCAGCGGCTGCTATCCGCTGGACCCTGACTACAAGAACCTGCAAGGCCCTTGAAGTGATAGCCACTTCCGCTCGCCGCAAACTCGGATCATGTCACGCGAGCCGCAGCGGCAAGGGCGCGCAGAGCGGCGTAGTGCGCGGCGTCGCGTTGCAACTCTTGGTGATTGAGCAGCATGGGGTTGGATTGCCAGCCGTTGAGACAACTCAAGTACGCAATACCCGCTTTGTAATCGCCCACTGGTGGTTCAAAGAGCTTGCGGCTCAAAGCTTCGAGCGGTGCCATGCGCGCCATCCAACCAACAGCGTCGTTAGTCTGCAAGCAATGGAGTGCACTGCTTAGCGGAGCTGCGATCACATCCAACACTCCCAGCAGCGCGTGAGAAAAATCGCCGAGCGCAACGCGGCGCGCACCAAAGTGCGTGAAGCCGGTGATGGCACCCACTTGTTGCGCCGTGCCGCACATCAACGCAGGGAAGTTCCAGTCATCGCCGGTGAGCACAAATTGTTCGCGGGGCAGCAATTCTCGGCGTAGCGCCACTTCTGCTTCGGGATCCAGCAGCGACCACTTCACAGCGCGGATGGAATCGGCGTGGTCTTTCAAAATGCGCTGAAAACTGTCGCCCGGAAAATCGTGCCGCAGTTGCGGCTGAAACACCGCGCCCAATCGATGCAAGATCAGTGGCGCGCCCAGTTCTCTCGCGATGGCGCCAAAGACTTCGCAGTAGGTTGCCTCACTCGCCTGTGCCAGAGCCAGCGTTGTCAGCGGCAGCAACGCCACTTCGCCGCCGTGGGCACGAATCCAGCGCCCTTGCTCCACCACCGCATCCACGATGCGCGCTACTTGTACGCTGTCGCCAACTTGTTCCGCCCCAGCCCCCGCTACAAAACCGTGCTGCAGATTCTGCGCCGCGGTGCGCGCGATCAGTTCCTTCGCGAGTGGCCAACCCAAGGACTGCCGCTGGGCCGTGTCCATTGCTTCGGCGATGGTCATGCCCGCGTCGGCCAGCCGCGTGCGCACGCGCGCAGTGCCCGCCCAGTCGATGTGCGCGGCAAGCTCTGCTGTGCCACCCGGTCGAGCAGCACTGTGCGCCACACCCGCATAGTTGTCGTGCACAACGACGTGGGCCGCAGCGCAGCACCACCGAACAGCGACCCCCTTCGCAAGCATGAGCGGAGCCTATCCGCACGCACGCACATGCCGCGAATCAGTATCTGCGTGACCCAAAATCACACCATGGAAATTTCATCCGTCCTGTGCTTTAATACCTCCACGGCTGTTTCAAAAGCAGTTTGTGTCGGAGGCGCTGGCCCACATTTCCCTATTAGTTCATGTGTCGGGCCCGCTCTCAGGAAAAAGGAGAACATCGTGGTCACTCGCTTCATTCCCGCGTTCTTGTTGCTCAGTTCACTGGCACTCGCCCAGTGGCCTGCAGCCCCAACCGATGGCTCGCAACCGCGACACGAAGTTCAAGCGCACTTGAAGCGCTTGGGCGTCGATCTGCGCGTCACCAAAGAGGTGGACCCCTTCACCGGGGTGGTCACCTCGCGTGCGTACGACCGCAACGGCTTGGCGGTGGACTACCCCGCATTGCTGAAGATGGAGCGCGAGCTGGGCGCTGTGCCGGCCAACAAGCTGCACGGCAAACTGCCGCAACGCTTGGGCCAAGGCGCCACCGATGCCCTCGACATTGTGGTGTGGTTGAACTTCGATCCCGCCACCACGGAACACCGCGACGCCTTTATGGCAGCACTTGCGGCAGGCACTCCACTGGCCACAGCCCAAGCAGAAATGCGCCAAAAGGTGGCGAACGCCAACCGCGTCACTGTGGCCCCGGCCGAAGCGTTGCTCGCCAGCATGGGCTTGAAGGTGCGCTATGCGGCGCAGTATGCGCCGGTTCTGTTCACCACCGCCAACGCGGCCCAAGTGATGGAACTCGCCAACAACCCGTTGGTGGACACGCTTTATTTGGAAAACAAAGAAGGCTCGCACGAAATCGACAATGCTGTGGCAACCCACCGTTGGAACCGCGTGCATGATTTCGGCATTCGCGGCGACGGCATGCAGGTGGCGATTGTTGAAGACGACGGCGTCTCCAACACCCACCCGGCCATCAACCACGCAGGGTTCTTCAACGCTGGGTCGCCCAACTTGGGCGAACACGCCACCACTTGCGCGGGCATCGCTGGCTCCAGTGACGCCACTTATGCCGGACACGCGCGCGGAGTGCAGATTCTTTCGGGCAATGCGCAAACCTACAGCGATGCCAACCTCACCGCTGCGACGGATTGGTCCATCGCGCAGGGCGCCGATGTGGTGAACATGTCGTTCTTGGTCAGCAACACACTGATCATGGTGTACCTCGACCGCTATGTCGATTACCAGATCCGCGCCACAGCCACGACCTTCACTAAGTCCGCTGGTAATCAAGCCAACGGCTGCGGTGTTGGCAGCGGGCCTTGCACTTCGCCAGGCCTCGCTTGGAACATCATTGCCACCGGCAATGTGAATGACCAAGGCAACGCAGACTGGGATGGTGACACCATGAACACCAGTTCGTCATGGGACGACCCAGTGTCCGCCAACGGCGACCGCCAGAAGCCGGAGCTGTCCGCAGTGGGCACTTCGGTCATCGCGCCCAACCTTGCTGGTGGTTTCATGAACCAAGGCTCGGGTACTTCGTATTCGGCCCCTGCCATCGCAGGCATGTGCGCTGCGCTGATGCAAGCCAACAACACGTTGGCCGGTTGGCCCGAAGCGATGAAGGCCCTGATGATGGCCGCCTCGTGGCACAACATTGAAGGCGCAAGCCGCCTCTCTGAATGCGACGGCGCTGGTGGCATCAACGGCCTCGCCGCCTACAACATGGTGGTGGACGGCAACTTCAGGACCGGAAGTTTCACACCTGCATCGTTCAACAACAACGGTTGCTACACCACCAACATTTGGTTGCAGGGTGGCGACAAGACCCGCGTGGTGCTCAGTTGGGACAGTCTCGCTAACAACACCTACACCACCGATGTGCTGAATGCAGACCTCGACCTCGCCATCTACGCGGGTGCGGGCGTCACCACGGGCTCCGGCCTCGCCTTCTCCAGCTCGTTCGACAACTCCTACGAAATCGTGGAGTTCTGCCCGGCGACAACGGGCTGGTACACGGTGCGCGTTAACGACTTCCGCTTCGATGGTGGCAGCGAGTTCTACGGCATCGCTTGGTCGCAGCATGTGCAGAACCGCTATGCGCGCTTCCGCCCTTGGCTACCGGACGTCACGGCCAATGACCTCGCTGGTCCGTCTCTCGGCAACAGCTCTTTCTGGATCGATCCCATCGACTCGGTGAACCCGTCGCACGCCTTCGTGCTGATGGCCAGCGTCGGCACTTCTACGGGCTTCGATTTCCCCGCCGCGTGCCGTCACAGCTATGGCGATCTTGATGCGCTCACCTACCTCTCCCTCGACCCGGCGAATCCGTATTTCCTCGGCTTCAGCGGCACCTTCGATGGCTCCGGTACGACCTTCGGCTCGCGCATCGCGGTGCCGGACATCGCGGGCATCGAAGGCTTGGGCATCTACCTGTCCCAATTCACCATCGACCCCGCGGCACCAGAGTCCATCAAGGAGTTTGGCGTGGTTGAGAAAGTGACACTTTGGAACCACGCAACGACGGTGGGCCCATGCGATGACTGCTCGGTCAATGTTGCTTTGCCCTTCGCATTCCCCTTCTATGGCGGCAGCCACAACTTTGTGTGGGTCAATGCCAACGGGAACCTCTCGTTCATTACACCACATGGAACTTTCAGCGAATCCGTTGTGGGGCTGCTCCAGGGCGTACCCAAGATCTGCGCCTTCTGGGACGACATGAATTCCAACATCGGCGGCGTCATTCGCCACCGCGTGTCCTCCAATCAGTTGGTGGTGGAGTGGGTGAATGTGCCCGAGTTCGGCACCGCAGCCACCAACAACAACTCCGTCATCTGCATCTTGAATGCTGATGGCACCATCGAGTTCAAGTTCAACGATTGCGACCTGATCGACGGCATCGTGGGCATCAGCCCCGGTGGTGGCGCGCTGGGAACGGAGCTGGACTTGTCTCACGGCTTCAAGACGGTGACCGGCAGCCAAGCGCTGTACGAACACTTCTTGGGCACTGGTGGCGCCGAAAACTTCGACCTCGGCATCTCCTCCAGTTACCGCCACACCGTGCGCTTCACGCGCACCAGTTCCAGCAGCTACCGCATGACGGTGGACGGCGCGAACTTCTGATGTAACCCTCGCAGTTCCGCGCCACTTAGGCGCGGGCCAAAGACTCTCGGGCGCATGACGCTCGAGAGTCCTTTTTTTTGCGCGCTTGACCCCGGCCGCCGGGTACGCTCTCAAGCCTCAATCCCGGAGAAACTATGCGCGCTTTTATTGCAGTCCTTGCGTTCAGTTGTGGCCTCGTTGCTCAGGCTGTTGGCCCCGATGTCATCGTCGGCGATCTCACGACGCCCGATAACTACGGCACCGTCGGCGGCTTGTCCGCCTTCGCCGTTGGCACCACTTCTTGCAACATCGGCAACACGATTTTGCAGTGGCAAGCGAACAACCCGAACCATCCAGTGATCGGCCAAACGCTGTATCGCTTGAAGGATGGAAAGTTCGAACAAATCGGCACCGCTTGGATGAAGCATGGCTTCTATGCGCTGCAAGATTCTCTGTGCCAGGTCTGCACTCCGCATCCCAACGGTTCGGCACTGGGTGTCGGCTGCTCCGACCCTTATGTCGCCTCGCTGAACGGAGCACAGAACGGCCTTGGCGCGCGCTCAGAGATCAACGCCGCGAACGGATCGTTCCCCTATCCGCCAATCCTCAACCCAGCGATCACCAATTTGGCCAGCCGCCGCTTGCAGGCGCCGAACGCCGACTTGGACCCAGCGCTGAATATGGGCGCGCTGTATTTCGCCGAAGCGCAGTACATCACAGCCGATGATGCAGCCGCCGGCAACGACAACAACAATGCGAGCTACCGACGCATGAACATCATTCCCGTCGGCGCAGGTTGGGGCATCACAGAGACGGGCCCCACCGTGCGCGAATTGTCAGCGTTGCATGCGTGGGTTGCGACGGACCCGGGCGTTGCGCTGCAGAACATCGATATCGTCGGCGATGGCCGCTTCGAGTTGGGCGTGAAGGTGACCGATCTCGGCGCTGGCATGAAGCAGTTGGAATATGCGTTGCACAATCTGAATAGCGACCGCAGCGCGAGCAGCTTCACACTCAATTTCCCCGCAGGCACCACGACGAACACCATCGGCTTCCACGATGCTGGTTACCACAGCGGCGAGCCGTACAGCGGCACCGATTGGGCTTCCAGCAGCGGTCCGGGCAGCGTTGGCTGGGCCTCGTTGCCCTACAGCACCAGTGTCAATGCCAACGCGCTGCGCTGGGGCCACACCTACAATTTCCGTTGCATCGCGTCGCAATTGCCTTCCAACATCACCATCGGCCTCTTCAAGCCGGGCGTGCCCACCAGCGTGACCATTGGTTCGCCAGTCATGCCGGTGCCGCAATGGCAAGTGAACACTGCCACTGCGTCGATGAGCATCGATGGCGCCACGAACAACGGCTTCGTTGGTCCCATCACGGTCACGCGCATTCCTGGCACCACCAGCACGCTCTCCGTTGGGTCAAGCGCCGTTGGCAGCCCGTGGGAACTCGTCGTGGTGCCAGAGCTCGCGCTGCCGACCGTGGCTGTCGGGCCTCAAGGGCAGATCTTGAACATCAACATCGCGAACCCCGCAAGCATCATGCTGAACGGTGGTTTCGCCAGCGTGTGGTCGGCACCGTTGTGGATAACGAGTTTGGTTGCGCCGCCAGTTGCGCTCACCTTGAGTGCGCAGTTCGCGGTGATCACGCCCACCGGAGGCGGCTTACTATCGTTGAGCGCAGCGAATGAATACCTCGTAGTGCCATGCAGCGGAGGCACGCAGCCGCTAACACTCGGCGATGACGATTCCGTTTCCGTAGCGCTGGGCTTCCCCAACCACTGCAGTGTCAACGCCGTCACTTTCTACGGCACCAGCTACACCACGCTGTTCGTCAATTCCAACGGCTCGGTCAGCTTCATTCAAGGCACGGGCGACTTCAGCCCCACGGCGGCTGCGTTCAATTCGCAGATGCCGCGCTTGGCAGGGCACTGGTCCGATCTCGAACCAAACGCCGCCGGCACTGTGACAGCCACATCCAGTCTCGCAGGGGTGTTCAAGGTGTCGTTCGTGAATGTCCCCGAGTGGGGCTCTGGCAACACCAAGCAATGCACTTTTGACATTGCTTTCGACACCGTTGCCGGCAACTGCGCTGTGCAGAATTACGGCCACAGCGGCGGTGCTTGGTCATCCGACACCCTCGTCGGCATTTCCCCCGGCAGCGCGCCGACTTCAACATCCGTTGCATTCTCGTCCTTCTTAGGGCTCGGTGCGCAGAACGGTGCCGCGACGCGTTCCATCTATCAACTCACGCCTGGTGCAGCGCCACAAGGATTCAGCAGCATCACCTTCCCCAGTGCGAACGGAGCAGCATTCCTCGTGCAGTAGATGCCGCGCACCGCGGTCGGTTGTGGCGCAAGCTGTGATAGGCTGCGCCACATCCCAACTGCGGAGACGCGCATGTTCAATGGTCGCCTAGTGCAAAAAATATCGCTCGCATTCGTGGCTGCTGTGCTCTGCGCATGCACTGCTAGAGAAGACGATGCGCCGCCGCCGGTGGGGCCGCAGAACTTTGTGGTGAACTACAGTTGGATCGGCAATGTCGACCTTGCCGCAGACGCCGCGCACGGGCTGGTAGCCGGCGCAGTTGATGGGTTCACCCTTGTGCCCCAGACCGCTGTTACCACCACAGCGGGCGGGGTGGTGACGGTGCTGGCCGACGGCGCGTTCAACTACAGCGCCCCGCACTTGTTCACTGGCACCGACACTTTCACCTGCGTGCGCGCCGACAATGGCGGCGTGGGCACAGTCACCATCAGCATGCTCTCAAGAGCTTGGTTCGTGGATGCCGATGCGCTGATCAGTGGCGACGGCACTATCAACGAGCCGTTCGACATCCTCGCTGCTGCTGAAGCCGCTTCTCTGCCCGGCGACACCATTGTTGTGCGCAATGCCACTCCAGCAGTCGTCGGCAGCATCGCACTGAAGGCAAATCAAACGCTGATCGGTGAAGGTGTGGCCTTCGAGCGTGCTGGCATCACCATCATCCCAGCGGGCACGAAGTCTGGCATTACTTCCGCTGGCGTCGCTATCACCGCTGCCGCTGGTTGCAGCATCCGCGGATTGGAATTGTTAGTCGGCACCACCACGGGGCTGCTGATCGATCTGCCAGCGCCCGGCGGCAGTGTCAGCGTCGATTCAGTGGCCTTCTCAGCCAACACCATTGCTGGCGTCTCGGCCGCATGCGACACGGGCACGGCGCTCACTCTCGCTCTAACGAATTGCCAGTTCACCGACTGCAACGATGGTGTCTCCATGGCCACCGTCGGCGCCAGCACAGTCACGCTTGGCAACACTTCCTTCTTGAACAACATCGGCACAGATGTGAGCGCTGCGTGGATTGGCAACTCTTCGAGTTCGCTTGCCATCACAGCTTGCACCTTCCCCAGTGGAACATTGGGTGCCTTGACGGCGACCGCGGCAGATGCGGCGGCGGTCAATGTGACCTTCGACGACTGCCCACTTATTGGCGGTCCTGGCATGTCTCCCATCTCATGCAGCGCTGCTGGAACATCGCAATTAGTGTTGATGGTCCAAGACAGTGGCCTCGACACGATGCTCTTTGAGGGCGCAGATGCTCTTGTCCGTTGCGACGCTGTGGGCAGCGCCACACTCACCACCATCATCGTGGGCTGCACACTCGCAGCGCAATCCAGCACTGGCGTCATCCTCACCAGCAGCAGCGGCGCGCTGGCGGCTTCGTGGTTAGACAATTGCACCTTCGCTGGCATGCAAACCGGTGTGTTTGCAGCGGCCGGCGGCGCTTGGAACGCCACCATTCACAATTGCAGCTTCACGCAACTGCAAGCTGCTGTGATCTTGGCGCGCCAGTCGGGTAACCATGGGTTGATCATCGACGGCTGCACCATGACAGGCATCGCTGGGAACAGCGTGTTAGTCACGGGTCTTGGCGGCCACATGGCCCTTGGGCTGCTGAATACGACCGTCACTGGCTCCGGTGCCGCGCTCGCATTCCTCGATCAAAGCAGCACCTCCGCACTCACCGTTAGCGGCTGCACTCTGGTCAACAACGGCCCCATCGCACTGAATGCCATTCATTCCACTGGCGCAGCCTGCGTCAACATCAGCGGCACCACCTATGGCCGCAACGACGGTTTCCCCTCGGTCCTCATGCTGCAAAACAACAACTCTGTCGGCGTCAGCATGACGCTGAGCCCGCCCACCACGCCCAATACGGCCATGCCGGGTTCGCAGATCTTCGCCATCGGCAACGTGGTCAACGGCCCCTGCGGCAACTGAAGGGCGCAACTTGCCCCCTACTCGGGCACATTGACACATAGGGGTTGCGTTGCAGAACCCTATGCGGGCATGATGGAGCCAGTGCCGCAGCGGTTCGCCTGACTTCCGCAG